>NZ_WWFY01001076.1:0-24776 GCF_009864975.1 Pseudonocardia sp. SID8383 | reverse complement strand
CCGGGCCGACGCCCGGCTGTGCCGAGGGCCGGGCCGACGCCCGGCTGTGCCGAGGGCCGGGCCGACGCCCGGCTGTGCGACCCGGCGGAGCCGCCGCCTACCCTCGGGCCCCATGAGTGCCGACCGGGTCAAGGTCGCCGTCGTCTTCGGCGGCCGCAGTTCCGAGCACGCGATCTCGTGCGTGTCCGCGGGCAGCGTGCTGACCCACCTCGACCCGGAGCGGTTCGAGGCGGTCCCGGTCGGGATCACCCCGCACGGGGCGTGGGTGGTCGGCCCGTCCGACCCGGTCCGGCTGGCGATCTCGGGTCGCGAGCTGCCCGAGGTCGACGGGACCGCCGAGGCCCTGGTGCTGCCCGGCGAACCGGGTCGCGGCCTGGTCCGCCTCGACGCGCGCGAGGCGCTGACCTCGGTCGACGTGGTCTTCCCGATCCTGCACGGGGCCTTCGGCGAGGACGGCACCATCCAGGGTCTGCTGGAGATGGCCGGGCTGCCCTACGTCGGCGCCGGCGTGCTGGCCTCCGCGGTCGGCATGGACAAGGAGTTCGCGAAGAAGCTGCTGCGCGCCGAGGGCCTGAACGTCGCCGACGGCGTCGTGCTCCGCCCCGGCACCGACATCGGGTTCGCCGACCGCGACCGGCTCGGTCTGCCGCTGTTCGTGAAGCCGGCCCGCGCCGGGTCCTCGATGGGCGTCACCCGGGTCACCGACCCGGCCGCGCTCGACGCCGCCGTCGCCGAGGCCCGCCGGCACGACCCGAAGGTGCTCGTCGAGGCGGCCGTGCCCGGCCGCGAGATCGAGTGCGCGGTGCTGGAGTTCCCCGACGGCAGCGTCCGCGCCAGCCTGCCCGCCGAGCTGCGCTACAACGGCGAGTTCTACGACTTCGAGTCCAAGTACCTCGACACCTCCGAGCTGCAGATCCCCGCCAAGCTCGACGACGAGATCACCGAGTCGCTGCGCTGGAAGGCGATCACCGCGTTCCGTGCGCTCGACGTGCAGGGCCTGGCCCGGGTCGACTTCTTCGTCACCGACGACGGCGACATCACCGTCAACGAGGTCAACACGATGCCCGGGTTCACCCCGAGCTCCGCGTTCCCGAAGATGTGGGCGGTCACCGGGCTCGACTACTCCGAGCTGCTCAGCACCATGGTCGACACCGCGCTGGCCCGCGGGACCGGGCTGCGGTAGCTACCGGACCCGCACCGGCTGCGGCGGGAGGGCGTCGACGACCGCGTCCGACACCGCCTGCAGCGGCCCCGGACCGGTCTCCGCGGGCGCGGACAGCTCCAGGTACACCCCGCGGTCGACGACGGCGTAGGTCGTCGCGAGCGCGCCCTGCGGGGTCGCCAGCGGCAGCCAGCTCACCCCGTTGACGACGATCAGCGGCGAGGTCGGCCCCAGCTCGGCCGGCCGTTCGGTGCCGCAGCGCAGCACCACCGGCTCCGGCTCGGCGACCCACGCCCGCGCGCCGGGGACCGGCGGGTCGATCTCGCGCGGCGCGAGGTCCCCGGTGTCGCCGGGGATGCCGGCCGGCAGCGCGCGCAGCACCGCGTCGCACGACGTCGACGACGCCTGCGGTGCGGCCTGTGCGGGAAGCTCCAGGGGGCCGGTGTCCGGCCCCGTCGTCAGGCGGGCCCAGACCGCGAGCCCCGCCACGACGAGGGCGAGCAGCAGGGGCAGCGCGATCGCCACCACGACCGGTGGTGACATGCGTGCCCCTGCCACGTCCGCGCCCGTCTCAGCTCAGCTTGACCACGGGGCAGGTGAGCGTCCGGGTGATCCCGTTGACGTTCTGCACCCGGGCCACGACCAGCCGGCCGAGCTCGTCGACGTCGTCCGCCTCGGCGCGCACGATCACGTCGTACGGGCCGGTGACGTCCTCGGCCGAGACCACGCCCGGCAGACCCCCGATCTCGGAGGCGACGGAGGCGGCCTTGCCGACCTCGGTCTGGACGAGGATGTATGCCTGCACCACGGCGTGCCCCTTTCCGGTAACTGCCGACCTGCCGGATGGTTGGCGGCAGGAATGTCGGACGCAGAACCTACCGGAGGCCGCCCCCGTGTCCCCATCCGCGATCACGCCCGAGGGCGGTTCCGAGACCGGTGTCTCACTCCGGGAGGTCGGTGAGTTCGCACTGATCGACCGGGTCACCACGGACCGTGTCCAACCGGCTACGACGGAGCTCGGTCCCGGGGACGACTCGGCCGTCGTCACCGCCGCCGACGGGCGGGTCGTCGCCTGCACCGACGTGCTCGTCGAGGGCGTGCACTTCCGGCTCGACTGGTCGAGTCCCGAGCAGGTCGGGCGCAAGGCCGCGGCCGCGAACCTGGCCGACATCGCCGCGATGGGGGCGGTGCCCACGTCGCTGCTGGTGGGGCTGGCGTGCCCCTCGTCGACGCCCGCGGCGCAGCTCGAGCAGCTGGCCGACGGGCTGTGGGCCGAGGCCCGCTCGACCGGGGCCGGGCTCGTCGGGGGCGACCTGACCTCGGCGCCGGTGATCGTCGTCTCGGTGACGGCGCTGGGGGACCTGCAGGGCCGGGCCCCGGTGCTGCGCTCCGGGGCCCGGGCGGGGGACCGGATCGCGGTCTGCGGGCGGCTGGGCTGGTCCGCGGCCGGGCTGGCGGTGCTCGGGCGCGGGTTCCGCTCCCCGGCGGCGCTGGTCGACGCGCACCGGGTCCCGGAACCGCCCTACTCCGCCGGTCCGCAGGCCGCCGACGCCGGCGCCACATCCATGATCGACGTCTCGGACGGCCTGCTGGCCGACCTGGCACACGTCGCGCGGGCCTCGGGGGTGGCGCTGCGGCTGCGGTCGCGGCCGTTCACGGTGGCCCCGCGGATGGCGGAGATCGCGTCCGCGCTGGGCCTGGACCCGCTGCGCTGGGTCCTGACCGGTGGTGAGGACCACGCGCTGGCGGCGACCTTCCCCGGGGACGCGCCGCTGCCCGAGGGCTGGACCGAGGTGGGGGCGGTGGAGGCACCGGACGAGGCGGGCCCGGGGGTCACCGTCGACGGCCGTCCCTACGACGGCGACGGCGGCTGGGTCCACTTCGCGAAATACTGATTCCACATCGTGCTTGCGCGGCGCCGGGACGGGTGACATCGTGCCCTCACGATCGGGCGATTCGGGCACGTGTCGCGATTCGCCCCGCACCGGAGGGGTGTCACCGTGGACAACCTGGGCGTACTCAGCCTGCTCGCTCTCACCCCCATCCTCGTCGTCGCGGTTTTGCTGGTCGGGCTGCGCTGGCCCGCGAAGTACGCGATGCCGCTCGGCTTCGTCGCGGCGGCCCTGATCGGGTCGCTGGTCTGGGGGATGGGCACCACCGCGATCGTCGCGTCGACGATCGAGGGCCTGATCATCGCGGTCGGCCTGCTCTACATCATCTTCGGTGCGCTGCTGCTGCTGCAGACGCTCACCCAGAGCGGCGCGCTCGCGACGATCCGTGCCGGGTTCACCGGCATCAGCCCGGACCGGCGGGTCCAGGCGATCATCATCGGCTGGCTGTTCGGGTCGTTCATCGAGGGTGCGTCGGGGTTCGGGACCCCGGCAGCCGTCGTCGCGCCGTTGTTGCTGGCGCTCGGCTTCCCGGCGCTGGCCGCGGTGCTGGTCGGCATGGTGATCCAGTCGACGCCGGTCAGCTTCGGCGCCGCCGGGACGCCCGTACTCACCGGCATCGGGCAGGGGCTGTCCGGGTCGGCGGAGGTCGACGCGCGCACCGCTGCGCTCGGCCTGGACGCGACCGGCTACCTGTCCGCGATCGGGTTCGAGGTCGCGGCGCTGCACGCGGTCGCCGGGACGCTCATCCCACTGTTCCTGGTGTGCCTGCTGACCCGCTTCTTCGGGGAGAACCGCAGCTTCGCCGAGGGCCTCGCGGTCGCCCCGTTCGCGCTCTACGCCGCGTTCGCGATGACCGTGCCCTACGTGCTGGTCGCCGCGCTGCTCGGCCCGGAGTTCCCGTCACTGCTCGGCGGGCTCGTCGGGCTGGCGCTGGTGATGTTCACCTCCAGCCGCGGCTTCCTCATGCCGCGCACGGTGTGGGACTTCCCGCCGCGCGAGCGGTGGCTCGACCGCTGGACCGGCACCATCTCCGCGGGTGCCGACGACGGCGTCACCGGCACCCGGATGAGCACCTGGCTGGCCTGGTCGCCCTACGTGCTCGTCGCGGCGGTGCTGGTGCTGACCCGCACCGTCGCGCCGGTGAAGGACGCGCTGTCGGGAATCACCGTCGGACCCGCGGACATCCTCGGGACCGGCATCGACGAGACGCTGCAGCCGCTCTACTCGCCGGGCGCGGTGTTCCTGCTGGTCTGCCTGGTCACCTACGGCCTGCACCGGATGAACGGCCGCCAGGTCGCGACGTCATGGGCCGTGTCGGGACGCCAGCTCGCCGGTGCCGCGGTCGCGCTGCTGTTCGCGCTGCCGCTGGTCCGCATCCTGATCAACTCCGGTGCCGAGCTGAACACGACCGGGCTGGCCTCGATGCCGCTGACGCTGGCCGAGGGGGCCGCCGCCGTCGCCGGGCCGGCCTGGCCGGTCCTGGCACCGTGGATCGGCGCCCTGGGGGCCTTCGTCGCCGGGTCGAACACGGTGTCCAACCTGACGTTCGCCCTGTTCCAGTTCGCGACCGCGGAGAACATCGGCGCCACCCCGGAGACGGTGGTCGCGGCCCAGGCGGTCGGCGGCGCCGCCGGGAACATGATCACCGTGCACAACGTCGTCGCCGCGTCGGCGACGGTGGGGCTGCTCGGCCGGGAGGGCGACGTGATCCGGATGACGATCATCCCGATGACGTACTACTGCCTGCTCTCGGGCGGGCTGGCGTTCGTGCTGATCCACGGCGTCGGGCTCAACACCGGCACGGTGCTGCTCACCCTGGTGCTGCTGACACTGGCCGCGATCGTGGTGGGCCTGCGGCGGGCGGCGACCCGGCTGCCGGCCTGACCCGGAGACGACGACGGCCCGGTCCCCATCGCTGCGGGGACCGGGCCGTCGTCGTGTGGATCAGGAGCCGCGACGCCAGAACAGCAGCACCCGGCGCAGCCGGCTCCGCAGGCTCGGGTGACCGGGCACCGACCGCTGCGGGGCCGGGAACTGCCGGAACTCCGCGGGCGGCGGGGTCAGGTGGGCCGCCGGGAGGGTGGGCGGGTCCATCGCGACCAGGGTCTGGGGGAAGTGGCGCGCATCGGGCGACGGGGTCTTCTCGGGGTGCACGGTCGTCTCCTCCACGGCCGGTCCATCGCTCGCGGTGGTCGGGTCGTTACCGACGGCCTGCTGCATCTCCGGCCTCCTCACGGTCTCGGGCGGGGCGCATCGCCGGGACCCGTACCCGCCGGGGCCGGGGTCCACCCGCACGGGCCGCATCCGGGACGGGCCACCGCCGGGCCCGGGAGGCGAGCGCGGGGCGGCGGTGCCTGCACACCCAGGGTACCGACGTGACGTGCTCCGGAGACGTGTGCGGTGGCTCACCCGGCACGCCGTCGGAGACCCGGGTGCTCGCTACGGTGAGTGCCGAGCAGGTGGGACGGGTGGACGGAGCGGGCGTGTCGGGGCTGGTGGCGGTGGTGGCGTGGGCCGCCCTGGCGGGGTGGATCGCCGCCGGTGTGCTGCTCGTGCTGGCCCACCGGCGGCTGGAGCGGCTCGAGCGGGAGCACACCGCCCGCAAGTGGGACATCGTCGCGCTGCGTGCCCAGCTGCGGGCGTTGCACCGGCGGCCGGACGAGCTGTCCGACCCCGCCACGTCCACCGGTGCCGGCCCGTCCGTCCCGCGGCACCCCGGAGGTGACCCCGGGTCCCCGGTCCCGGCCGGCGGGACGCCCGGGCGTACCCGGACGGCCGGCGCCACGGCATGGCGCCGGTCGCACCGGCGCCCGGTGGGCCGTACCCGGCGGCGTCCCTCCTGACAGGGGGCGGGGTCAGCGCCGTGGCACCGCCGCCCCCCGGATGCTCGCGTCCAGCAGCTGCACCGGGTGCAGCAGCGGAACGTCGGCGAAGTCCTCGTTCGGCAGGTACTTGCCGATCTGCAGCAGACAGCCCGGGTTCGCGGTGACCACGACGTCCGGCTTCGCGTCGCGGATCTTCTCCGCCTTCCGCACGCCCAGATCCGCGGCCGCGTCCGGCTTCACCATGTTGTAGATGCCGGCCGAGCCGCAGCACAGCGACGCCTCGGCGATGTCGACGAGCTCCAGCTCGGGGATGGTCCGGAGCACCTCGCGCGGCTGGTTGCGGACGCCCTGGGCGTGCCCGAGGTGACAGGCGTCGTGGTAGGCGACGCGGCCGGTGACCGGGGTCCGCGGGGCGCGGGGGCCGCCGTCGTCCTCCCGGGAGTACAGGTCGGCCAGGACCTCGTGCACGTCGCGGCAGCGGGCGGAGAAGCGCGCCGCGCGGTCGGCCCAGGCGGGGTCGTCGGCGAGCAGGTGGCCGTAGTCCTTCATCGACGAGCCGCAGCCCGCGACGTTCGTGACCACCGCGTCGACGTCGAGGGTCTCGAAGCGGGCGATGGTGCGCCGGGCCCGGTCCAGCGCGGACTCCTCGCGCCCGGCGTGCACCTCCAGCGCGCCGCAGCACTGCTGGTCGCGGGGGACGAGCACGTCGCAGCCCTCGGCGGCGAGCACCCGCACGGTGGCCTCGTTGACCCGGTGGAAGAACACGTCCTGCACGCAGCCGGTGAGCAGTGCGACCCGGGCCCGGCGCGTGCCGACCGCGGGGGTGTGCACCGGGAGCGTCGCGAACGCCTCGCGCACCGAGACCGGCGGCAGCAGCGACTCCATCGCCGCGAGCTGACCGGGCAGCTTCTCGGCGAGCTTCCGGATCGCGGGGACCTTCCGCAGCTGCTGGTACAGCGCGCCGGGCAGGGCGGCCGCCCGCAGCCGTCGCTTGTAGGGGAACAGCGCGAAGATCGCGTCGCGGAACAGCTTGTCCGACGCACTGCGGGGCACGTTGCGCTCGATCTGCGGGCGCACCGACTCCAGCAGCTTGTCGTACTGCACCCCGGACGGGCAGGCGGTCACGCACGCCATGCAGCCCAGGCAGTTGTCCATGTGCTCGGTGAACGGCCCGTCGAGGCCGATGTCACCCTTCTCGGCCAGGTCCATCAGCAGGATCCGGCCGCGCGGGGAGTCCATCTCCTCGCCCCACAGCACGTAGGTGGGGCAGGTCGGCAGGCAGAAGCCGCAGTGGACGCAGTCGTCGAGCAGCTCGCGCTGCGGCGGGTGGACGTCGTCGAACGCGCTCGGGCCCTGCTGGGGGATCTTGGTCTCGGCCGCCCCGGTCGGGGTGCCTGCGGGCTCGTGGGTGCTCGTCATGCGTGCCTCACATCCAGGGAGCGAAGCGACCGGCGGCGAACCGGGCCTCGGGGTCGAGCTGGGTCTTGACGGCCCTGAGCAGGGCGAGTGCGGACGGTGCGGGGCCCCACGCGGGGGCGTCGAGGGTCTCGGGCCGGTCACGCAGCACGCTGGTGCCGCCGACCGCGGCGACGGCGTCGTGCACCTCCGCGACGGCGGCCCCCGGCACGGTGACGGTCGCGACGCCGGTCGCGAGGCCGGCCGTGACGGCGGTGGCGGGCAGCTGCTCCACCAGCGGCGCCAGCCGGGTCGGTGCGCACCCGATCCGGACGACGGCGCCGTCGAGGGCGGGTCCGTCGCCGTCACCGCCGGCGTGCGGACCGTCGGTCAGCGACGTGTGGGCGTCCCACGCGTCCGCGCCCACCTCCCGGGCGTCGGCGCCGAGCAGCTCACGCAGCCGCTCCACCCGTGCGGGCAGGGTCTGGGCGCCGCCCTCCAACCGGACCAGCAGACGTCCCGGGTCACCGGACACCCACTCGACGGCGATCGGCTCCAGCGGGCTGGCCATCAGCTCCAGCACCCGCGACGCGGCCTCGGCCACCGGGCCGTCGACGCCCACGCAGGCGACGGCCTTCGGGACCGGGTGCAGCCGCAGGACGACCTCGACCAGCGGGCCGAAGGTGCCGTAGGAGCCGTGCATGAGCTTGGCCATGTCGTAGCCGGCGACGTTCTTGATGACGTGTCCGCCGGAGCGGACCATCGTGCCGTCGGCGAGTACCGAGGTGGTGCCGATGACCAGGTCCCGCAGACCGCCCCAGACCAGGGCGGACGGGCCGGCGTCGGCGGTGGCGAGCAGCCCGCCGACCGTGGCGCCGCGGGCGACCCGGGCGGCGTCGAACGCGAGGCGCTGACCGTGCTCGGCCAGCTGCTCCTGCAGCGCGCGGACCGGGGTCCCGGCGTGCACCGAGACGGTCATGTCGCCGGGGTTGTGGTGGATCACCCCGGACAGTGCGGAGAGGTCGAGCGTCGCGGCGACGTCGTCGCCCGCGCGGCCGGCCCAGCCGGTGGCGGTGCCGGCGCCGGTGATCGCGAGGCGGCCGGGGGTGTCCAGGACGGCGTCCCGGACCTCCTTGGCCGAGGTGGGGCGCAGCGTGGTGGGAGCAGCGCGTGTCATGTCGTCGGGCCCTTCCGGGTCTCGTACGGGTCGGTCGGACAGGTCGGCCGGACGGGTCACAGCCGTTCGATCAGGCCCGCCTCCTCCAGCGGGTGCGGCCGGTAGAGCCCCGGCTTCTCACCGCACAGCCGCGGGGTGGGCAGGAGCTTGCCGGGGTTGCAGATGTGGTCGGGGTCGAAGCCGTCGCGGATGCGGCGCATGACGGCCAGGTCGTCCTCGCCGAACATCCGCGGCATGGAGCAGGCCTTGTCGGTGCCGATGCCGTGCTCGCCCGACAGCGAGCCGCCCATCTCGACGCACAGCTCCGCGATCTGCGCCGACAGGTGCTCGGCCTGCTCGGTCTGGCCCTCGGCGGCGGAGAACAGGACCAGCGGGTGCAGGTTGCCGTCGCCGGCGTGGAAGACGTTCGCGACGCGCAGCCCGGCGTCGGTGCCCATCTCGTCGATCCGTTCGAGGATCTCGGCGAGCCGGGTCCGGGGGACCACACCGTCCTGGACGATGTAGTCCGGCGAGATCCGGCCGACCGCGGCGAACGCGGCCTTGCGGCCTCGCCAGATGTTCGCCCGCTCCTCGGGGGAGCCCGCGATGTGCAGCCGGGTGCAGCCGTGCCGGTCGCAGATCTCCTTGACCAGCGCGAACTGCTCCTCGCACTCCTCGACGGTCCCGTCCAGCTCGACGACGAGCGCGGCCGGGGTGTCGAGGGAGTAGCCGGCGCCGGTGGCGCCCTCGGCGGCCTCGATGGCCAGCGCGTCCATCATCTCGACCGCGGCGGGCACGATCCCTGCCGCGACGATGTCGGACACGACCCGGCCGCCCGCCGACACCGACGGGAAGTCCGCCAGGAGCGTGCGCATGACCTCGGGGGTGCGCAGCAGCCGGACGGTGACCTTGGTGACGATGCCGAGCGTGCCCTCGGAGCCGAGGAACACCCCGCGCAGGTCGGGCCCGGACTGCTCCATCGTGTCCGAGCCGAGGGTGACCACCTCGCCGTCGGGGAGCACGACCTCCATCGACAGCACGTGGTTGGTGGTGAAGCCGTACTTGAGGCAGTGCGCGCCGCCGGAGTTCTCCGCGACGTTGCCGCCGATCGTGCACACCTGCTGGCTCGACGGGTCCGGGGCGTAGTAGAGCCCGTACGGCGACGCGGCCGCGGTGATCTCGAGGTTCGTGACGCCCGGCTCCAGCACCGCGCGCCGGTTCTCCGGGTCGACCTCGAGCACCCGGTTGAGCCGGTTCAGCCCGATGACGACGCCCTCGGCCACCGGCAGCGCGCCGCCGGACAGGCCGGTCCCGGCGCCGCGGGCGACGAACGGGATCCGGTGCCGGGCGCAGATCCGCACGCACCCGGCGACGTCCTCGGCGGTGCGGGGCAGCAGGACCAGCTCGGGGACGACCCGGCTGCCGGTCAGGCCGTCGCACTCGTAGGTCCGGGTACGGACCGGGTCGTCGAGCACGTCCGCTGCGCCCAGGAGGGCGACGAACTCGTCGTGGATCGAGCGGGCCAGAGGCATCGCTGCACTCCCTTGCTGCGCGTGGCGGGGCTCACGGGAGGGTACGTCGACACGGTGACGCCACGCCTGTTCGACGTCACGGACGGGGGCCGTGTCACTTCCGTGATGCGGAAAAGATAATCCACTGGTAGAAATACGACCAGTCCTGACATCCACACGGAGAGGGTGGTCACAGATGGCCGACACCGCCGGCCTGCAGGTCGACGAGCACCTGAGGTCCTTCGTCGAGGGCGAGCTCCTGTCCGACGTCGACCTCACGGCGGACGACTTCTGGGCGACCCTGGCCCGGCTCCAGGAGCGCTTCGCCCCGAGGATCGCCGACGCCCTGGCCCGTCGCGACGAGATCCAGGCGCGCATCGACGAGTGGCACCGCGAGCACGGGGCCGGCTCGGTCGAGGAGTACGAGAAGTTCCTCACCGACCTCGGCTACCTGCTCCCGGAGAAGTCCCCGACGATCGACGTCGACCGGGTCGACCCGGAGATCGCCGAGGTTCCGGGCCCGCAGCTGGTCGTGCCCTCCACCGTGCCGCGCTACGCGCTGAACGCCGCCAACGCCCGCTGGGGCTCGCTGTTCGACGCCTTCTACGGCACCGACGCGCTCCCGCAGGACGGTGAGCTCGCGAAGGGCTACGACGAGCGCCGCGGCGCACAGGTGATCACCGCCGCCGACGAGCTGCTCGACGAGCTGTTCCCGCTCGCGAAGGGCAGCCACGCCGACGCCACCGCCTACCGGGCCTCGGCCGACGGGCTCGTCGTCGACACCGGCGCGACCGGCACGGTCGGGCTGGCCGACCCCGCGCAGTTCGCCGGGTTCCGCCCGGTCGACGGCGACGGCCGCGGCGCGGTCCTGCTGACCCGCAACGGGCTGCACCTGGAGATCACGATCGACCCGACCACCCGGGTCGGCACCCAGCACCACGCCGACGTCGCCGATGTCGTGCTCGAGTCCGCGGTCACCACGATCGTCGACCTCGAGGACTCCGTCGCGACCGTGGACGGCGAGGACAAGGCGCTGGCCTACCGCACCTGGCTCGGGCTGCTGCGCGGTGACCTGACCGCCGAGTTCCGCAAGGGCGGGAAGACGGTCACCCGCCGGGTCAACCCGGACCGCGAGTACACCGCGGCCGACGGCTCCGACCTCACCCTGCCCGGGCGCTCGCTGATGCTGGTCCGCAACTGCGGCCACCACATGACGACGAACGCGGTCCGCACCGCCGACGGCGCCGAGGTCGCCGAGGGCGTGCTCGACGCGCTCGTCTCGGCCGTCGCCGGGCTGTACGACCTGCAGGGGAAGGGGCCGCACACCAACTCCCGCGCGGGCAGCGTCTACATCGTCAAGCCCAAGCAGCACGGGCCCGAGGAGGTCGCGCTCACCGTCGAGCTGTTCGGCGCCGTCGAGGAGGCCCTCGGACTGCGGGCGAACACGCTCAAGATCGGCATCATGGACGAGGAGAAGCGGACCACGGTCAACCTCTCCGCCTGCATCGCCGAGGCGGCGAACCGGGTCATCTTCGTCAACACCGGTTTCCTCGACCGGACCGGCGACGAGATCCACACCTGCTTCACCGCGGGCCCGGTCCTGCGCAAGGGCGACATGAAGTCGACGACGTGGCTGAAGACCTACGAGGACCGCAACGTCGACGTCGCGCTGGCCGCCGGGTTCGCGCACACCGCGCAGGTCGGCAAGGGCATGTGGGCCAAGCCCGCCGCGATGGCCGAGATGATCGAGCAGAAGATCGGCCACCCGAAGGCCGGCGCGAACTGCGCCTGGGTGCCGTCTCCGACCGCCGCGACCCTGCACGCGCTGCACTACCTGCGCGTCGACGTGCACGGGGTGCAGGACGAGATCGCCTCCCGCGCCACCGCGGACCGTCGCAAGCTGCTCGAGGTCCCGGTGACCGACGCGGCGTCGCTGTCGGCGCAGGACGTGACCCACGAGCTGGAGACCAACGCCCAGTCGATCCTCGGCTACGTGGTGCGCTGGGTCGGCATGGGCATCGGCTGCTCCACCGTGCCGGACCTGGAGGGCGTCGGGCTGATGGAGGACCGCGCCACCCTGCGGATCTCCGCGCAGCTGGTCGCGAACTGGCTCCAGCACGGTGTCGTCGACGAGGGGACGGTGCGCGACACCTTCGCCCGCATGGCCGCCGTGGTCGACGAGCAGAACGCCGGCGAGGACGGCTACCCCGCGATGGCGAAGGACCTGGAGTCCAGCGAGTCGTTCCAGGCCGCGCTGGAGCTGGTGTTCAGCGGGGCGACCGAGCCCAACGGCTACACCGAGCGGACGCTCACCCGCTGGCGTCAGCGGGCCAAGGCCGCGGCCTAGGCCGCACCACCACCGTCGACGACGACGCCCCCGGGACCGGTTCCCGGGGGCGTCGTCGCGTTCCGAGGAGGAGACCGATCGTGAAGCCGTGGGTGCGGCCGGCCGCCGTGCTGTTCGGCGTCGGTTACGGCGCCAACCAGTTCAGCCCGCTGATGGTCATGTACCGCGAGCAGGGGCACTACTCGCCGACCGTGGTCGCCGCGTTCTTCGGCGTCTACGTGCTCGGTCTCGCCCCGGGCCTGCTCGTCGGCGGGCCCGCGTCGGACCGCTGGGGCCGCCGCCGGGTGCTGGTGCCCGCGACGGCCGCGTCGATCCCGGCCAGTGCCGTCATCGCGCTCGGTGCGTTCTCCGAGATCCTGCTCTACGCTGGCAGGCTGCTGTTCGGCCTGTGCATCGGCGTCGCGATGGCGGTGGCGACGACGTGGGTCAAGGAGCTGTCCGGCGAGGGGGAGGGCGCCCGGCGGGCGGCGCTCGCGCTCACCGCGGGCTTCGGCCTCGGACCGTTGGTCGGCGGGCTGCTCGCGCAGTTCGCACCGCTGCCGATGGAGCTGCCCTACCTGGTCCACATCGCGCTCATGGTCCCCGTCACCTGGTGGCTCGTGGCGGCCCCGGAGACGGTCGTGCCGGGCCGCTCCCGGTCCTGGCTGCGCGACCTGCGGGTGCCCGCCGCCGCGCACCCCCGCTTCCGGTGGCTGGTGCTGCCCGCCGCGCCGTGGGTGTTCGGCGCCGCCGCGCTGTCGTTCGCGGTGCAGCCGACCGCGCTCGGCGACGTCGTCGGCGGCTACGGGCTGCTCGTCGCGACGCTGCTCACCGCCGTCACCCTGGGCTGCGGCTTCCTCGCCCAGTCCGCGGCCCGGACGATCGACGCCCGCTCGGCGCTCGCCGCCACCCGGATCGGGCTCGTGCTCGTCGTCGTCGGGACGGTGGTGGCCGCGGCGGGTGCCGCCGGCCGCTCCGTCCCGGTCGCGTTCGGTGCCGCCGCGTTGCTCGGCGCCGGCTACGGCTTCGTGCTGCTGTCAGGACTGCAGGAGGTCCAGCGCATCGCCGCGCCGGAGCACCTGGCCGGGCTCACCGCGGTGTTCTACTCGCTGACCTACGCCGGTTTCCTGCTGCCGATGCTGCTGTCCGCCCTGACCGGGGCCGCGGGATACCCGGTCCTGCTGCTCGTCGTCGCCGGGGTGCAGGCGGTCTGCCTGGGCCTGGTCTGGGCGGGGGCGCACCGGGTGCGCCGGTCCCCACGGGAGCGGACCGCGGTGCCCTGACCCGTGGCCACGGCCCCGGTGTGGTCGCGGTCCGCGCGCTGATCCGCTCCGCGCGCGCGTCCAGGTCCGCGCGCGGAGCGGATCACCGCGCGCGGTGCGGATCACCCCGCCGTCCGAGCCGGGAGGCCGTCGGGGTCGGCGCGCGCCGCCGCCCCCGGCCGGGGGGTCCACCCGATGTCCACCCCGGGACGGAGGCGGCCACCGGCCGGCGCTCGTACCGTCGGGCGGGTGACCACCACCACCGGTCCGGACGCCACGGACCTGCCGCGCCTCCCGTTCCCGCGCCACGACGTCCTCGAGCTCCCGCCGCTGTTCGACCGGCTGCGGGAGCGGTCCCCGATCACCCCGGTCCGGACCCCGGCCGGTGATGTCGCGTGGCTGGTCACCGGTTACGACGAGGCCCGCGCCCTGTTCGCCGACGACCGGCTCGGCCGCAGCCACCCCGAGCCGGAGCGGGCCGCGCGCATCTCCGACTCGATGATCTTCGGCGGGCCGAGCGGCGACTCACCGGAGACCGAGCGCGCGAACCACACCCTGATGCGCAGACTGCTCGCGCCCGCGTTCTCCGCGCGCCGGATGCGCAGGCTCTCCGGACACGTCGCGGAGCTGGTGGCCCGGCAGCTCGACGTCGTCGAGGCCGCCGGTCCCGGCGCCGACCTGCACGAGCTGTTCTCCTTCCCGCTGCCGGTGCTGGTCATCTGCGAGCTGCTCGGCGTCCCCTACGACGACCGCGAGGAGTTCCGGCGCTGGTCCGGCGAGCTCGGGCTGCTCCACGACCGGCCCCGCGCCGAGGCCGCCGCGCAGGCACTGTTCGCCTACGTCCGCGGCCTCGTCGACCGCAAGGACGACGAGCCGGGGGAGGACGTGCTGTCGGACTTCGCCGCGCTCGGCTCGGCGCCGGAGCAGCGCGACCGGCTCGCCGCGCTCGGTGCCGGACTGCTGTTCGCCGGGCACGAGACGACGGTCGGGCGGATCGACACCGGCACCGTCCTGCTGCTGGACCGCCCGGGGGAGTGGGCGGCGCTCGCCGCGGACCCGGAGCGCGCCCCGGGGGCGGTCGAGGAGGTCCTGCGGCTGGCCGTGCCCAGCGGGGGCAACGGCGGCATCCCGCGCTACGCGCACGCCGACGTCGACATCGCCGGGGTGCACATCCCGGCGGGCGACGCGATCCTGCTCGCCCCGGGCGCGGCGAACCGGGACCCGCGGCACTTCGACGGGGCGACCGGGTTCGACGCCGGGAGGAAGTCCTCGCACCTCGCGTTCGGGCACGGGCCGTACTTCTGCGTGGGCGCGAGCCTGGCCCGGGTCGAGCTGACCGAGGTGTTCCGGGCGCTGCCCGCCCGGTTCCCGTCGCTGCGCCTCGCCGTGCCGCGCACCGAGCTGGAGCTGCGCTCGGACGTGCTCACCGGAGGGCTGCGTGCGCTGCCGGTCACCTGGGGCCGATCATGAGGACGTGGGGGAACTCGAACTGCGGGTGGCGGGGCTCGACCATCCGGACGTGACGCCACTGATGCGGCGGCTGCAGGCGTTCTACGGCGAGGTCTACGGCGACGGCGACGCCACCCCCGTCGACCCGGCCGACTTCCGGACCCCGTCCGGGTTGTTCCTGGTCGGCTACGACGACGGCGTCCCCGTCGCGACCGGGGCGTGGCGCGCCGTCGACGCCGACCCGGCCGACCCGGCGCGCCGTGACGGCGACGCCGAGCTGAAGCGGATGTACGTCGAGCCCGCCGCCCGCGGCCGGGGACACGCCCGGGCGGTACTCGTCGCGCTGGAGCGTGCGGCCGCCGCCGCCGGGCGTCGTCGCATGATCCTCGAGACGGGTGACGGCCAGCCCGCTGCGATCGCGCTGTACGAGACCAGCGGATACCGTCGGACCAGCAACTTCGGTGCGTACCGGAACGACCCCCGCTCCCGGTGCTTCGCCAAACCGCTCCCGGCGTGAGACTCGGTACGGTCACGGGCGAAACGTCCGGTTGCGCCGATAGGATGACCCCGGCGTCGTCGCCGCGTCCCTTCCGGTGATCGTGCGGCGGCCTCTTCCGGCGCTCCCCGGGTCCGGCCGTGACGTGAGCGGAACCGCTGGTCCGAACGACCCCGTGACCCCAGGAGGTGTCGGTGCTCGCCGTCGTGGCCGCCCATCTCGTCCTGGCGCTGTGCCTGCCCGCGCTCGCCCGGTACCACCGGCGGCTGGCGTTCGGCGCCGGCGCCGCCCTGCTCGCCGCCACCCTCGTGTGGGCGATGACGCAGGCCTCGACCGCACTCTCCGGCGGGGTGACCGACCGCGTCGAGTGGGCGCCCGAGCTGGGGCTGACGCTGAGCCTGCGGATGGACGCGCTCGCGATCGCGATGATCGTGCTCGTCTCCGGCGTCGGAGCGCTGATCATGATCTACGCGGCCTGGTACTTCGGACCGCGCTCCACCGACGCGGCCCGCTCCGCGGCGCTGCTGGTCGCCTTCGCCGGGATGATGCTCGGCCTGGTCCTGGCCGACGACCTGCTGACCCTCTACGTGTTCTGGGAACTGACGTCGCTGACGTCGTTCCTGCTCGTCGGGCAGGGCGGCCAGTACCGGGAGAACCGCCGCGCCGCGGTCCAGGCGCTCGTCGTGACCGTGTTCGGCGGGCTGGCGATGCTGCTCGGGATCGTGCTGCTGGGCCAGCTGGCCGGCACGTACTCGATCCCGGAGATCACCGCGGCCGCGACCTCCGGGACGCTCGCCCCCGACAGCCCGGTCGCGCTGTCGGTGTCGCTCGTGCTGATCCTGCTGGGCGCGCTGACCAAGTCCGCGCAGCTGCCGTTCCACCCCTGGCTCCCGTACGCGATGGCCGCCCCGACGCCGATCTCGGCGTACCTGCACGCGGCGTCGATGGTGAAGGCCGGGGTCGTGCTCGTCGCGCGGCTCGGGCCCGCGTTCTCGGTGCACCCCGTGTGGTGGGCGCCGGTCATGGTGCTCGGCCTCGCGACGATGGTGCTGGGCGGCTGGCGCGCGATGCGCCAGACCGACCTCAAGCGGCTGCTGGCCTTCGGCACCGTCTCCCAGCTCGGGTTCCTCATGGTGCTGTTCGGGTCCGGCTCGCGGGTGGCCGGGCTCGCCGGCATCGCGATGCTGCTGGCGCACGGCCTGTTCAAGGCGCCGCTGTTCATGGTGGTCGGGGCTATCGACAAGGCCTGCGGCACCCGTGACCTGCGGGAGCTGTGCGGTCTCGGGCGCCGCCGGCGCGGGCTGGCCGTCGTCGCCACGCTCGCCGGGCTGTCGATGGCGGGGCTCCCGCCGATGCTCGGCTTCGTCGGCAAGGAGGCCGCGTTCGAGGCGTTCGTGCTCGAGGGCGGCGTCCGCGGCTGGATCGCGGCGATCGGACTGGTCGCGGGCTCGCTGCTGACCGTCGCCTACACCGCACGGTTCCTGTGGGGCGCGTTCTCCACCAAGGGGCTGCACCCCACCGGCGGCGACCCGGTCCCGCTCGGCCTGTCCGGCCCGGCGTGGCTGTGCGCGCTGACCGGGATCGCGGCCGGGTTCGCCGCGCCGCTGGTCCAGCAGCTCGCCGCCTCCTACGCCGCGTCGCTGCCCCCGCTCGGCGACGCCTACGCCGCCCGCTACGAGCTGGCCCTGTGGCACACTCCCGGGCTGCCGCTGCTGTTCACCGGCGTCGCGCTGGCCGGCGGGCTCCTCCTGCACCGCTACGGACAGACCCTGACCGGGCACCTCTCGGTGCCACACGTGTCCGCCCAGCGGGGGTACGAGGCCGTCGTGACCGGGCTGGAGCGCTCGGCGATCACGGTCACCGGCCGGCTGCAGATCGGCTCGCTGCCGGTCTACCTCGGCTGCATCCTCGCGACACTGATCGCGCTGCCCGGCCCGGTCCTCGCCGTGACCGGCACGTTCCCGACCGACCAGGCGCCGTACCACTCGATCATGCAGGTCCCGGTCGGGCTGATGGTGATCGTCGCGGCGATCGCGCTGTGCCTGGCGCACCGCCGGTTCACCGCGGTGCTGCTGGTCGGCGCGGTCGGCTACGGCATCGGCGGCCTGTTCGTCATCGACGGTGCCCCCGACCTGGCGCTCGCCCAGTTCCTGGTCGAGACGCTCACCCTGGTGGCGTTCGTCTTCGTGCTGCGACGCCTGCCCGCCCACTTCGACGAGCCGGACAGCGAGCGCCGCGTCCGCGGCCCCAAGGCCGCGGTCGCCGCGGTCGGCGGCCTGCTCGTCGCGGGGATGGCCGTGGTGCTCTCCGGGGCCCGCACGCTGCCGCCCGCCACCACCGGGCCGTTCATCGCCGGCGCGCCGGAGGCCGGCGCGACCAACCTGATCAGCGCGATCCTGGTGGACTTCCGGGCGCTCGACACGGTCGGTGAGATCACCGTGCTGCTGATCTGTGCCGCCGGCACCGCGAGCCTGGTGCTCGCGACCCGTTACGACAAGAAGAAGGGCGGCACGGTCGTGCGCAGCGGCTCGGGATCGCCGAAGCACGAGCAGGAGGTGCTCGGATGACGGCCTCGCAGGAGAAGCCCGCACCCCCGCCGGGGGACGCCGAGAGCTGGGCCCGGATGGACCAGCCCAGCGGGCGGTGGATGCTCCCCGGCGCCTGCCCGGACGTCCGCGAGCGGACCCTCGTGCTGGAGGCCGCGGCCCGGCTGCTGTTCCCCGTGGTGCTGGTGTTCTCGGTGTTCCTGCTGCTGGAGGGCCACTACGGCCCCGGCGGCGGGTTCTCCGGCGGCCTGGTCGCCGGGCTCGCGTTCGTGCTGCGCCACATCGCGGGCGGCGACGACAACCTGGGCTCCCGGTTCCGGATCCGCCCGCCCGTGCTGGTCGGCACCGGGCTGATCGTCGCGGTGCTCACCGCACTGGCCCCGGTCGCCTGGGGCGATCCGGTGCTCGCCTCGGTCAAGTGGACCATCACCTTCGGCCCGTTCGGCTACCTCGACATCGTGACCAGCCTGCTGCTCGACGTCGGCGTCTACCTCCTGATCATCGGCGTGGTGCTCGACCTGCTGCGCTCGCTCGGCTCCGGCATCGCCCGCGACGCCCGCGAGGCCGGCGAGGACGTCCCGGGCGGAGGTGGCCGCGGATGAACACCACGATCAACCTGAGCATGGCGATCGTGCTCGCGGTGCTGTACTCGGTCGGGTTCTACCTGCTGATGCAGCGATCGCTCATGCGCATCCTGATCGGCATCGTGGTGCTCGGGCACGGCGCGAACCTGCTGCTGCAGGTCTCCGGCGGCCCGCCCGGCCGCGCCCCGATCCTCGACGCGGTGCTGCCCGAGCAGATCACCGACCCGCTCCCGCAGGCGCTGGCGTTGACCGCCATCGTCATCACCTTCGCCCTCACCACGCTGCTGCTGGCCCTGGGCTACCGCTCCTGGGTGCTCGTCGGGCACGACGAGGTGCAGGACGACGTGGAGGACCGCCGCATCGCCGACCGGCAGAAGCCCAAGGGCGCGATGGAGGAGGGCACCGCGGACGAGACCGACGCCGAGCCCGAGGACACCGCCGACTCCCACGAGCTCGAGGAGGGCCGCCGGTGACCCCGCTACAGGCCCTGGTCACGCTGCCGGTGCTGCTGCCCATGCTCGGTGCCGCGACCAGCGTCGTCGTCAGCCGCCGCGCCTCGGCCCAGCGGGTCATCGGCGTGGTGACCCTGACGCTGGTGTGCGTCGTCGCCGCCGTGCTGCTGGTCGCGGCCGACGCGAACGGCCCGGTCGTCGCCGAGCTCGGCGGCTGGTCGGCCCCGATGGGCATCGTGCTCGTCGCCGACCGGATGTCGGCGCTGCTGCTGCTCATCTCGACGGTGGTGACCCTCGCGGTGCTCGTCTACGCGATCGACCAGCGGATCTCCGACTACGGCCGGGAGACCGCCAGCACCACCTTCCACCCGATCTTCCTGCTGCTGTCGACGGGGGTGTCGCTGGCCTACCTGACCGGCGACCTGTTCACCCTGTTCGTCGCGTTCGAGATCATGCTGGCGTCGAGCTACGTGCTCATCACCCGGCGGACGTCGGCGTCGCGGATCCGGTCCGGCATGACCTACGTGATCGTGTCGCTGACCTCGTCGCTGCTGTTCCTCACCGCGGTGGGGCTCGTCTACGCCGCCACCGGCACGGTCAACCTGGCCGACCTCGCCGGGCGGATGGGCGCGCTGCCGGAGGGCCTGCGCGCGGTCCTGGCCCTGGTGCTGATCGTGGTGTTCGGCATCAAGGCGGCGATCGTGCCGCTGCACTTCTGGCTGCCCGACAGCTACCCGAACGCGCCCGCCCCGGTCACCGCGCTGTTCGCGGGCCTGCTCACCAAGGTCGGCATCTACGCGCTGCTGCGCACCCAGACGCTGGTGTTCCCGCAGGACAGCCCGTCGACGCTGCTGCTGGTGATCGCCGCCGTCACGATGGTGGTCGGGGCACTCGGCGCCGTCGCCCAGGACGACCTCAACCGGCTGCTGTCGTTCCTGCTGGTCAGCCACATCGGGTTCATGGTGTTCGGGCTCGCCCTGCACACCCCCGACGGCATCGCCGGGACCGGGCTCTACGTCGTCCACCACATCACGGTCCAGGCGACGTTGTTCCTGGTCAGCGGGCTCATCACCCGGCGGACCGGGACGGTGTCGATCTCCCAGATGGGTGGGCTGGCCCAGCGGGCACCGCACCTGGCCGTGCTGTTCGCGATCCCCGCGATCACCCTCGCCGGGCTGCCACCCACCTCGGGGTTCGTCGCGAAGCTCGCGCTGCTGCAGGCCGGTGCGGGCGCGGGCCCCGCCGGGGCGCTGGTCGCCGCCGTCGTCGTGCTGGCGAGCCTGCTGACCCTCTACGCCGTCGCCCGGGTCTGGGTGCGGGTGTTCTGGGGCGCGCCCAAGGAGCCCCTCGCCGACGACGACCCGAACGACGAGCTCGTCGTCGGGACCGCGCGCAGCGCCCGCGGCATGTACGTCGGCGCGTCCGCGCTGGTCGTGGTCAGCGTCGCGATCGCCCTGTTCGCCGGCCCGCTGTCCGGGGTGACCGCCCGGGCCGGGGTGGACCTGCACGACCGGACCGGCTACACCGACGCCGTCCTCGGGCCGGGCGCCGACCCCGGCAGCGGTGGGACCATCAGCGCCGACGGCCGGCCCGGCGACGTCGACGGGAACACGACCGTGCGGACCGCGGCCGGCGACACCCCGGAGGTGACCCCGTGAGCGAGCAGACCCCGAGCCGCGGTGGCGCGGGCACGGCCGACGGCCCGGACCCGCAGGACCGCCCCGACGGCGACGACCGCGAGGACCGGGTGCTGTCCTCGCCGGAGGCTCGCCGGGAGGCCGAGATGGGAGCGGCCGAGGTCGGCGACCCGCCCGAGCCCGACCACGCCCCCACCCCCGCCCGGGTGCCCCCGCCGGCCCCCGACTCCGTCGCCGAGCCGACGGGTGCGAGCTCCCGGGGCGGGAGCGTGCGCAGGCGGGTCCCGCAGGTGCTCGCGCTGGCGCTGGTGTGGGTGCTGCTGTGGGGGAGTCTCTCCCCGGCTGCGATCGTGGGCGGGCTGCTCGTCGGTGCCGCGGTCACGGCGGTCTTCCCGCTGCCGCTACTGCCCGAGCCGCTCCCGATCCGCCCGTGGAAGCTGCTGCGGCTGCTGGGTTTCCTGGTCTCGGACCTGGTCGTCTCCGGCATCCGGGTCAGCATGGTGACGCTGCGGCACGGGCCGCGCGCCCGGTCCGGGATCGTCGGGCTGCCGCTGTGCACCGGCTCGGACCGCACCGCGACGACGATCGTCGCGGCCTGCGCGCTGTCCCCGGGCAGCTTCACGCTGCAGATCGACCGCGCCCGGCACCGCTGGTACGTCTACGCACTCGGCCTGCACCGACCCGGCGCCGTCGAACGGACTCGCCGGGACATGATGCGGCTGCAGATGCGGGTCATCGACGCCGTCGGCAGCCAGGAGGACCGGGATCGGTGCGCCGCCGCGGTCACCGCCGAGGACGCGGGGAGGAACGACCGGTGACCGTCGTCCACACGCTGGTACTGATCATGCTGACCGCCGCGGCGGCGCTGACGATGTGGCGGCTCCTGACGGGCCCCACCACGCTGGACCGCATCGCGGCCCTGGACGTGTTCGTCGTGCTGATCGTGGCGGCGGCCGCGGTGTACGCGGCGATCTACTCCGACGGGTCGAACATCCCGCTGCTGGCCGCGGTCGCGCTGATCGCGCTGGTCGGCTCGGCGACGGCGGCCCGCCTGGTCGAACGATGGGAGCGGCACCGCTGATGGGCGTGCACGACGTGCTCGACGTGGTCTCCGCCGCGCTGATGCTCGCCGGCGGGCTGTCCTGCCTGCTCGGCGCGCTCGGGCTGGTCCGGCTGCCGGACCTGCCCGCCCGGCTGCAGGCCACCACCAAGCCGCAGACCCTGGGGCTGCTGCTGATCCTGCTGGGCGTCGCGGTGAACCTGGAGTTCGAGAACTCCTCGACGCTGATCCTGGTGGTGCTGTTCCAGGTGCTGACGGCGCCGGTCATCTCGCAGGTGGTCGGTCGCTCGGCCTACCGCAGCGGCGCGATCGACCGGGACGCACTCGTCGTCGACGACCTGGGGGAGGACATCGACGCCGACGCGCGCGCCCGGGAGGTGCGGACGGTTCAGCCGTCGTCGCCGGAGCCGGGTCCGTCCTCGCGCAGCGTCGACGGGGTCGACCGGGCACCGGAGCGGTAGGACGGCCGCCCCGGGGGGCGACGCACACGGTTCGGGGCCCCCGGCGTGGCGGTCCGCGGGCGCTTCGTACCCTCGCGGTGTGCCTCTGTACGCGCTCGGTGACGCCGAACCGGACATCCACCCGACCGCCTACGTCCATCCGGACGCCGTCGTGATCGGCAACGTGACGCTGGGCCCGGAGTCCACCGTCTGGCCCACCGCGGTGCTGCGCGGCGACGACGGCCGGATCGAGGTCGGTGCCCGCAGCAGCATCCAGGACGGGTCGATCATCCACACCACCCTGGAGCAGCCGACGATCATCGGGGACGAGGTGACCGTCGGGCACAACGTGCACATCGAGGCGGCCACCATCGGCAACCGGGCGCTCATCTCGTCGGGCTCGGTGGTGCTGAACGGCTCGACGATCGGCGAGGGCGCGGTCGTCGCCGCCGGCGCGGTGGTGTCGCCGAAGGCCGACGTGCCCGCGTACCGGATGGCGCTGGGCGTGCCCGCCCGCGTCCGCGACGGCTACGAGGTGCCCGCCGACCGCTGGCGGTACGCCGTGGAGTCCTACGTCGACCGGGGCCGCCGCTTCGCGTCGCAGCTGCGCCGGCTGGAGGGCTGATGGCCAAGCCGCTGAACGAGGTCGTCGAGGCCGGGTGGGCCCAGGCCCTGGAACCGGTCGCCGAGACGATCACCGCGATGGGCGAGTTCCTGCGCGCCGAGATCGCCGCGGGCCGCCGTTACCTGCCCGCCGGGGCGAACGTGCTGCGCGCGTTCCAGCAGCCCTTCGACGAGGTCCGGGTGCTGCTCGTCGGACAGGACCCGTACCCGACCCCCGGCCACGCGGTCGGGCTGTCGTTCTCCGTCGCCCCCGAGACCCGCCCGCTGCCGCGCTCGCTGCAGAACATCTTCCGCGAGTACGCCGAGGACCTCGGGCACCCGGCGCCCACCTCCGGCGACCTGACCCCGTGGACCGAGCAGGGCGTGCTGCTGCTCAACCGGTGCCTGACCGTCGCCCCCGGGGAGCCGGCCTCGCACCGCAACAAGGGCTGGGAGGAGGTCACCGAGCAGGCGATCCGCGCCCTGGTGGCCCGCGACGCCGAGCCGATGGTCGCGATCCTCTGGGGCCGCGACGCCCGCAACCTCGCTCCGCTGCTGGAGGACGTGCCGACGATCGAGTCGGCCCACCCGTCGCCGATGTCGGCCGACCGCGGCTTCTTCGGGTCGCGGCCCTTCACCCGGGCCAACGACCTGCTGGAGGAGATCGGCGGGGAACCCGTCGACTGGAAGCTGCCCTAGGCTGGACCGGGTGGACGACCCGGGGGACATGCGCATATCGGACGCCGACCGCGAGGCGGCGGCCCGCCGGCTGCACGACGCGGTCGGCGAGGGCCGCATCACGTTGAGCGAGCTGGAGGAACGGCTCGACGCGGTCTACGCCGCGCGCGTCGCCCGGGACCTGGAGCCGCCGCTGGCGGACCTGCCGGGCGGGCTGCCGCCGTCGGTCACCGCTCTGGCGCCCGTCCCCGCCCGTCCGCCCGCGCCGTCGGAGCGGGTGCGGCTGACGACCGCGGCGGGGACGATCAAGCGCACCGGGGACTGGCAGGTTCCCGCGGCGCTGCACCTGTCGTCGTCGATGGGGACCATCCACCTCGACCTGTCCGAGGTGCGGTCGCTGCCGCCGCGGATCGACGTCGAGGTCGCACTCGGGATGGGCGAGGTCGTGCTGGTCCTGCCCGAGGGCGGCACCGCCGACGTCGACGGCACGAAGGCGTCCTGGGGCGAGGTGAAGACCCGGGTGCCCTCGACGCCCGGGGCGGCCGGGCCGCACCTCGTGGTGCACGGCAAGGTCGGCATGGGGTCGGTCACCGTGCGCGGGGTACGCCGCAGCTGGTGGCGCTCCGTGGTCGGCTGAGCCGGCCCCGGGAACGACGAAGGCCCGGTCCCCAGGGGACCGGGCCTCGATCGTGGTTCGGGTCTCGCGCACTCAGACGCGGGTCACCTTGCCCGCCTTCAGGCAGGAGGTGCAGGCGTTGATCCGACGGCGGTTGCCGCCGTTGATCGCGGCGCGCACCGTCTGGATGTTGGGGTTCCAGCGGCGGTGGGTGCGGCGGTGCGAGTGCGAGACGGACATGCCGAAGCCCGGACCCTTGCCACAGACGTCGCAGACGGCAGCCACGTCGGACACTCCTCGGGTTGACGAACAGATTCACGAACAGATTCTCGGCACGGACGTGCCGAGGCTCGGCCTTCAATTCTAGCCACGCCCGTGTGGTGACCGGCGCGCGGGGCCGTCCCGCGGCACCGGAGGCCTCCGCGCACCTAGTGTGGGGCCCGTGGCCTCGCCGTTCGACCCCGCGCTGCTGCGCCGCTGGATCGACGCCGCCGCCGAGCGGCTCACCGCCGGCCGGGCCGAGATCGACCGCATCAACGTCTTCCCGGTCGCCGACCACGACACCGGGTCGAACCTGCTGCTGACCGCCCGTGCGGCGGCCTCGGCCCCGTTGGACGGGGACTCCCCGGCCGCCGACGCCCCCGCCGCGGACCCCGGCGCCGAGGACGTCCGGCCGGTGCGTGCCG
>NZ_WWFY01001075.1:0-14530 GCF_009864975.1 Pseudonocardia sp. SID8383 | reverse complement strand
CAGGTACTGCTCGGTGACCGGCGCGTCCAGCCCCAGCGAGGAACGCAGCCGCGCCTCGGTCACCGGGTCCGGCACCGCCTCGGCGCTGCGGGCCCGCAGGACCGCCCGCGCCGGGTCGACGCCGGCCAGCCGCGGCAGCGCGAACACCAGCACCGACGCGGCCAGCAGCACCGGCCCGACGACGACGAGCCGGCGCAGCAGGAGCCCGATCACCCCGTGGTCGGGGAGAGCTGCGGCAGCACCGGGCGGATCTGCAGCGGGTCGGGGACGAAGCCCGTGGCGCCGCGCAGCACGGCGGTGTTGCGCGGGTGCACGACCATGACGCCGACGGCGTCGCGGGTCAGCATCGCGGCGGCCTCGCGGAACAGCTGTTGGCGGGCCGCCGGGTCCTCGGTTGAGTTGAGCCGGTCGACCAGCGCGTCGTAGGCGGGGCTGCAGTACCGGTCGACGGCGTAGCTGCCGTCGCAGGTGTAGTCCGAGGTCAGCGTGCTCGCCGCGTCCGGGAAGTCGGACAGGTAGCTGCGCGAGTTGAGGAACATGTCGTAGTCACCGGCGAGGACCTTCGGCTCCTGGGCCTCGTAGTTCCCGACGGTGATGTCGACCTTCACCCCGGCGGCACCGAGCATCGCCTGGATCGCGTTCGCCAGCGCGGGCAGCTCGGGCCGGTTCGGGAAGGTCCACAGCCGCACGGTGAGCGGGTTCTGCTCGGTGTAGCCGGCCTCGGCGAGCAGCTGCCGGGCGCGGGCGACGTCGGCCCCGGGCGGCGGCGCGGTCTCGCCCCAGGGCACGGCCGCGCCGAACAGGTCGGCCGCGGGTGCGGCGCCCCCGGCGAGGACCTGCTCGGCCAGCACCGGGCGGTCGATCGCCGCGGTGACGGCCCGGCGGACCCGCAGGTCCGAGAACGGCGCCGCGGACTGGTTGAGCTGCAGCAGAACGGTGCGCGCATTGGGGTACTCGACGACCTCGGCCCCGGCCGAGCGGACCTGGTCGAGCTGGGCCTGGGGCAGGCCCTCGGCGAACTGGACGTCGCCGGACCGGATCGCCAGCGCGCGGGCCTGCGGGTCCTCGACGTAGCGGACGGTGACCCGGGCGGCACCCGCCGGCTCGCCCCAGTAGTCGTCGTTGCGGACCAGCTGCGCGGAGTCGGCACCGCTGACCGAGTCCAGCACGAACGGGCCGGTCCCGGTGCGCAGGTAGCGCGGCGCCCCGCCGCCGGCGTAGGCGGCGGGCGCGAGGATGCCGAGGTTGCCGCTGGACAGGCGCAGCGGCATCACCGGGTCGGGCTCGGTGGTGGTGATCCGCACGGCGTCGGCGCCGTCGGGGGCGACGGCGAAGCCGATGCCACGGATCGCCCGCGGCGGGGCCTCGACGCCCGCGACGTAGCGCAACGCCGTGACGACGGCGTCCGGGGTGAGCGGGGTGCCGTCGTGGAACCGCACGTCCTGGCGCAGGGTGACCCGCCAGGCGTTGCCCTGCTGCTCCCAGCCCGTCGCGAGCATCGGCGCCGGGCGGGCGTCGGCGTCGACAGTGGTCAGGGTCTCGGCGACGCCGAGGGACTGCAGCCGGGCGCCGTCGTCGGCGTCGAAGGCGTAGTCGGCGCGCGGCGGGAACTGCAGGGCCACGGTCAGCTCACCGGCCGGGTCCGGGGTCCCGGCGCCGCCGGTGCCGGCACCACAACCGGTCAGCACCAGGGCGGCGGCCGCGAGCAGCGCGGCCATCTTTCGTGCGATCACTCCATATGACTACATCTGATCATCTGTTCAATCAATGGCGCGTGAGCAACGCCCCGCGGCCGGGGAGCCGCGGGGCGTCGCGACGCGGGCTCAGCCGGTCGTCGCCGAGTCCCGGACCAGGCGGGCCGCGGCGACCAGGTTGGTCAGGGCCGCCACCGTCTCCGCCTCACCGCGGGTCTTCAGCCCGCAGTCCGGGTTGGCCCACAGCCGGTCCGGTCCGATGTGGCGCAGGGCCGCGCCGAGCTGCTCGACCAGCTCGTCGGTGCCGGGCACCTCGGGTGAGTGGACGTCGTAGACGCCCGGGCCGAGCCCGCGCGGGACCCCCGGTCCGAGGTCGGCCAGCACCTCCATCCGCGACCGGGCCGCCTCGACGGTGGTGACGTCGGCGTCGAGCCCGTCGATCGCCCCCACCACCTCGCCGAACTCGGAATAGCAGAGGTGGGTGTGGATCTGGGTGGCGTCGGCGACGGCCCCGACGGCCAGCCGGAACGCGTCCACCGCCCAGTCCAGGTACCCGGGCCGGTCCCGCTCGTGCAGGGGCAGCAGCTCGCGCAGCGCGGGCTCGTCGACCTGGATGATCCGGATCCCGGCGGCCTCCAGGTCTCCTACCTCGTCGCGCAGGGCCAGCCCCACCTGCCGGGCGGTGTCACCCAGCGGCTGGTCGTCACGCACGAACGACCAGGCCAGGATCGTCACCGGGCCGGTCAGCATCCCCTTGACCAGCGCGTCGGACAGCGACTGGGCGAACCGCGCCCACTCCACCGTGATCGGCCGGGGCCGGGACACGTCCGAGTGCAGGATCGGCGGGCGCACGCACCGCGAGCCGTAGGACTGCACCCAGCCGTGCTCGGTGGTGGCGAAGCCGTCGAGGTGCTCGGCGAAGTACTGGACCATGTCGTTGCGCTCGGGCTCACCGTGCACCAGGACGTCGAGCCCGATGTCCTCCTGCAGCCGCACCACGCGGACGATCTCCTGGCGCATCCGCTCGGCGTAGGTGCCGGTGTCGATCACACCGGAGCGGTGCGCGGCCCGGTCGCGCCGGATCTGCGCGGTCTGCGGGAAAGAACCGATCGTCGTCGTGGGAACGACGGGCAGGCCGAGCGCCGCGCGCTGGACCGTCGCCCGGACGTCGCCGTGACTGCGCCGGTAGTGGTCGGGGCCGAGCGCGTCGAGCCGGGACCGCACCCGCTCGTCGCGGCGCGCGGTGGCGGCGACCCGCTCCCGGACGGCCCGTGCGGCGTCGAGCTCCGCCGCGACCGCGTCGGGTCCCTCGCGCAGGGCCCGCCCGAGCAGCACGACCTCGGTGACCTTCTGCCGGGCGAACGCCAGCATGTCGACGACGTCGCCGGGCAGAGCCGTCTCCGCGGTCAGGTCGTAGGGGACGTGCAGCAACGAGCACGACGTCGAGACCTCGACCCGCCCCGCCACGCCGACCAGCCGCTGCGCCGTCGCCAGTGCCCGGTCCAGGTCGGTGCGCCACACGTTGCGCCCGTCGACGACGCCGGCCAGCACCACCTTCCGGTCCAGCCCCGGGACCGCCGGGTCTCCCGCATCGAGGGCGTCCAGGTCGGTGGCCCCCGCGACGAGGTCGAGCGCCAGCCCCTCGACGGCCGTGGCGGCGAGCGCGGGCAGGGCGGGTCCCAGCTCCCCGAAGTACGACGCGACGAGGATCTTGGGCCGCCGGGTCGCCGAGGCGAGCCGGTCGTAGGCCCGGCGCAGCGCCGCGACCTCCTCCGGCGTCCGGTCGGCGGCGAAGGCGGGCTCGTCGAGCTGCACCCACTCCGCTCCCGCCTCGGCGAGCTCGGCGAGCAGGTCGCGGTAGACCTCGACCAGCGGTCCGAGCAGGTCCAGCGGGCGGAAGCCCGCCGGTGCGCCGCCGGCCGGCTTGGACAGCAGCAGGAAGGTCACCGGCCCGACCAGCACCGGACGGGTGGTGATCCCGCTGCGCAGGGCCTCGCAGAACTCGTCGAGGGCCTTGCGGCTGCCCGGCGCGAGCCGGGTGTCCGGGCCGACCTCGGGGACCAGGTAGTGGTAGTTCGTGTCGAACCACTTGGTCATCTCGCAGGCCGGGGCGCCGGTGCGGCCGCGGGCCATCGCGAACAGCCGCTCCAGCGGGTCGGTGACGCGGGCGAAGCGCTCCGGCACCGCCCCGACCGCCAGCGCGGTGTCTCCGACGTGGTCGTAGAACGAGAACGTGTTGCCCGGCACCGAGCCGAGCCCGGCGTCGCGCAGCCCGGTCCAGGTGTCGCGGCGCAGCCCGGCGGCGACGTCGCGTAGTGCGGACGCGTCGGTCCGCCCGGCCCAGTACGACTCGGTCGCCCGCTTGAGCTCCCGGTCCGGTCCGATCCTGGGGTACCCCAGGACGGTGCTGCCGATGGTGCTGCTGGAAGGAATGCTCACGGCCCTCTCTCCTCGCGAGTGCGGTGGAGGACCCGTCGCCGGCACGGGGCGCCTGCGACCGCCGGGCACGACGGTGCCCGGTCGTCCGCCCGGCCCTCCCGCGAGGCCACGGATCCGCGCACGCCGGACGGCGCACGCACCGGCGGCAGGTCTTCGGACTCACGGGCGCACTGCACGCTCCTACTGGCCGTCGCTTCCCGGGATCGCTCCCAGTGCTGTTGACGGCGGTCGTTCCCGTTCACCGCTGCGGGGCAGTCCCGGATTCCCACCGGGTTCCCTCTTGCCTCGTGACGCCCGTTATCGGACCGGCACGAACCGTCGGCGAGCCGACACTACCGCGGCCCCGGCCGTGCAGACTGTTGCCGAGCTGTCCCTGTTGCCATACATTGGCAGTACTGCCACGCCCTCCCCGGCGACCGGGTCGAGGGCGACCTCACCCTGCTCCCCTCCGTTCGGAGGGGGAACCTGCCCGGTCTCCCGAGGGGTAATGGCGATCACCCCTGTGCCCGCGGCCACAGGGGTCATAGCGTGCGGTCTCGACCCATCCACCTGCCTCAGAAAGGGCTGACATGCAGGTAGACGAGCTGCTCAAGCCGTTCCCCATCAAGGAGTTCCACCCGTTCCCCCGTGCGCTCATGGGTCCGGGGTCGCACGAGCTCATCGGCCCGGAGGCCCTGAAGCTGGGCTTCAAGAAGACCCTGGTCATGACGTCGGGCCTGCGGGGCACCGACATCGTCCACAAGATCGTCGAGTCGATGAAGTACCACGGCCTCGAGGTCGTGCTGTACGACAAGGTCGAGTCGAACCCCAAGGACTACAACGTCATGGACGCTGTGGGCCTCTACCAGCAGAACAACTGCGACTCGTTCGTCTCCATCGGCGGCGGCTCCTCGCACGACGCCTGCAAGGGCGCGCGCATCTCGGTCGCGCACGACGGCCGCAACGTCAACGAGTTCGAGGGCTTCAACAAGTCCGAGAACCCGGCCAACCCGCCGCACATCGCGGTCTCCACCACGGCCGGCACCGGCTCGGAGACCTCGTGGGCCTACGTCATCACCGACACCACGACCGACCCCGACAACCCGCACAAGTACGTCGCGTTCGACGACGCCTCGGTCACCACCCTGGCGATCGACGACCCGGTGCTCTACTACGACTGCCCGATCGACTACACCGCGCAGTGCGGGTTCGACGTGCTCGCGCACGCCTCGGAGCCCTACGTCTCGCGGCTGGACTTCCAGCCGTCGCTGGGCAACGCGCTGCACGCGATCAAGCTGACCTCGCAGAACCTGCGCAAGGCCGTCTGGAACGGCCAGGAGCTCTCCGGCCGCGAGGGCATGATGTACGCGCAGTACATCGCCGCCCAGGCGTTCAACTCCGGTGGCCTCGGCATCATCCACTCGATCAGCCACGCGGTGTCGGCGTTCTACGACACCCACCACGGCCTGAACAACGCCATCGCGCTGCCCCGCGTGTGGGCGTTCAACATGCCCGTCGTGTACGAGCGCTTCGCCGACATCGCCGAGGCGATGGGGGTCGACACCCGCGGCATGACCAAGCCGCAGGCCGCCGACGCCGCGCTCGCCGCCTCCATCCGGCTGCTGCGCGACGTGGGCATCCCGGAGAAGTTCGCCGACGTCAAGCAGGACACCTACTCGAAGAACCGGCTGGGCACCGGCCCGACCAAGTTCTACGAGAACGCGCCCACCATCGTCGGTGACGCGGCCGACGTCGACCGGATCACCAACCACGTCCTCGGCGACGCCTGCACCCCGGGCAACCCGAAGGAGTGCACGTTCGAGACCGTCCGCCCGGTCGTCGACCACTCCATCAACGGTGACCTGGACGACCTGCTGACCTGATCCGCAGGTCAGTACGTCCACCGTCGCACCAGCGGGCCCAGCCATCCGAGGTGATACTCGGGTGGGTGGGCCCGCTGGCTGCGGCCCCGCTCTCTCCGCACCAGAGCCGGTGCGGCCCGCGAAGGAGATATCCGCGTGTCCGAGGCTGTCGTCCCCACTGTGACCGAGGCGGCGGACGCCGTCGCCTCGACCGGTCCGTTCGAGTCCGTCGACCAGGTGATCGAGACCCTGCGGGAGCAGGGCTACATCGCCGACACCCGCCTGGCCACGACGGTGTTCCTGCTGACCCGGCTGGACAAGCCGCTGCTGCTGGAGGGGCCCGCCGGGGTCGGCAAGACCGAGCTGGCGAAGATGCTCGCCGTCGCCACCGGGCGCCGGCTGCTGCGCCTGCAGTGCTACGAGGGCCAGGACGAGACCAAGGCCCTGTACGAGTGGGACTACGGCAAGCAGCTCATGTACACCCAGATCCTCCGCGAGAAGATCGGGCAGCTCGTCGAGGACGCACCCGACCTCGCCTCCGCGGTCGACCGCATCGGGTCCCAGGAGAGCGTGTTCTTCTCCGAGCGCTTCCTCGCCCCGCGCCCGCTGCTGGAGGCCATCCGCTCCGAACAGCCCGTCGTGCTGCTGATCGACGAGGTCGACCGCGCCGACGAGGCCCTGGAGGCCGTCCTGCTGGAGACCCTGGGCGAGTTCCAGATCTCCGTGCCCGAGATCGGCACCTTCGTCGCCGAGCAGCGCCCGTACGTGCTGCTGACCTCGAACAACACCCGCGACCTCGCCGCCGCGCTCAAGCGCCGCTGCCTGCACCTGTTCCTCGACTACCCGTCGGCCTCCCGCGAGCTGGAGATCGTCAGGTCGAAGAAGACCGGGCTGTCGGACCAGCTGGCCGAGGAGCTCGTCAACGTCGTGCGCGGGCTGCGCGAGCTGGAGCTGCGCAAGTCGCCGTCGATCTCGGAGACCATCGACTGGGCCCGCACCCTGGCCGTGCTGGGGGTCGACGAGCTGAACTCACAGATCCTGTCCGACACCGTGTCGGTCGTCGTCAAGTACGACAAGGACGTCAAGAAGGCCCTGGACGCCCTGCCGCGGCTGGTCGACCCGAACGCCGTGGTCACCGAGCACGGCCACGGACACGGCCACGGGCACGGGCACGGCCACGACGGGGACCACGACCACGACGAGCCCGCGGCCCGGACCCCGAGTGCTCCGGCCGCCCGCGTGGACGACGACCACGACGACGGCGACGTCGACGGCCGCGCCAAGCGGGCCGCGAAGGACCAGGCGGGACGGCACGGCGGTATCTACGGCGGCCTGCCCGGCGGGGTCGCGCCGCCGCCGTCGGCGATCCGGAAGGTCTCGCCCGGCCAGGGCACCCGTTCCTTCGGCGGCTCCCGCAAGCGCCCGGTCTGATCGGGGTCCGGAGTGGAAGCGAGCATCCACCGTTTCGTCCGGCTGCTGCGGATCCGGTCGGTGCGCATCTCGGTGTCCGAGGCGCTCGACGCGATGGCCTGCGCCGCCCAGCCCGGGGTGCTGTCCGACAAGGCGGTGCTCAAGGAGGCGCTGCGCATCGCGCTGATCAAGGACCGGCGTGACGAGGCGACCTTCGACGAGGTCTTCGACCTGTTCTTCGCCCTGGTCAGGGTGGGCGAGGCGGACACCGGCCACGGGCACGGCCACGGACACGGCGATCTGTCCGACGACACCCCGCTGGAGAACTTCACGCTGTCCGAGGAGCCGTCGGAGACCCCTCAGGAGGGTCACGACCACGGCGCCCCGGTCGACATCAAGGAGTTCTTCGACCCCGAGGACCTGGCCGAGCAGTACAACCTGCACCAGGAGGCCAACAAGATCGACATGGCCTCGATGACGGACGAGATCGTGCTGTCCAAGGAGCAGGCGGGCGACGCCACCGAGGGCCAGCGCGTGCAGATCGAGACCGACCGGTTCTCCGGCGGCGGACAGCCGGGGGACATCTCCCAGCAGCAGGGCACCAAGGTCGACGCCGACCTCTCGGTCGCCCAGCAGGACGCGCTGCTGGGCTGGCTGAACTCCGAGGAGGACCGGCTGTCGGAGGAGGAGCAGGGCACCGAGGACGACGCCGCTGCGCTGCGCCGGCGCCTCACCGGAGTGCTCGACAACCTCCCGGAGCTGCTCAAGGCGCACCTGGAGAAGCTGCTCGCGATCGAGCAGCGGATCGTCGAGGGCCACGACGACGCCGAACGCGTCGCCGAGGTCGACCGGGCGAGCGAGACCGAGCGTATGCAGCTGGAGGACTCGTTGCGGCGGCTGGCCAAGTCGCTGCACGGTGCGCTCACGCACCGCAGGCGGGTCTCACCCCGGGGCCGGATCGACTCGGCCCGCACCATGCGCAAGAACATGCGCTACGACGGCGTCCCGTTCTCCCCGGTCACCGTGCAGCGCCAGGAGGACAAGCCGCGCCTGGTGGTGCTGGCCGACGTGTCGCTGTCGGTCCGGGCCACCGCGCGGTTCACCCTGCACCTGGTGCACGGTCTGCAGGACCTGTTCGGCCAGGTCCGCTCGTTCGCGTTCGTGGCCGACCTGGTCGAGGTGACCGACCTGTTCGCCGACCACCCCGTCGAGCACGCCCTCGGGCTGATCTTCGGGGGCGACCAGCTCGACGTCGACGCCAACTCCAACTACGGCCTGGCCTTCGGCCAGTTCCTGGAGGACCACGGCTCGGCGGTCACCCGCCGGACGACGGTGCTGGTGCTCGGCGACGGCCGCGGGAACGGCAACGACCCCAACATGGAGGCGTTCGTCGAGATCACCCGGCGGGCCCGGGAGACGATCTGGCTGACCCCGGAGCCGCGGTACTCGTGGGGGCTCGGCCGCTGCGACCTGCCCGCCTACGCCGAGTACTGCGACCGCGTCCGCGTGGTCCGGGACCTGTCCGGTTTCGAGGCGACCACGAACGAGATGGCCGGCGAGCTGATCGGCCGCTGATCCCGTCGGTGGGTGGTGCCGGTGTCCGCACCGGCACCACCCACCGGGGGTCCACTACCGCTCGACCACGATCTTCCCGACGGTGCCGCCGGACTCGATGAGCCGGTGCGCCTCCCGCAGCGTCGCCGCGGTCAGCCCCTGCAGGCGCCGCGTCTCGGTGGTCCGCAGCTCCCCGGCGTCCACGAGCCGGGACACCTCGTCCAGGATCTCCCGCTGCACCGTCGAGCCCGGTTCCGACAGCGGCCGGGTGAACATCAGCTCCCAGTGCCAGGCCTGCGACTTCGTCTTCAGCGGGAGCGTGTCCAGGCCCTCCGGCTCGTCGACGGCGACGACGATCCCGCGCGGGGTCATCAGCTCCGCGTAGGCCTCGACGTTGCCCGCCGACACCGGCGAGAACACGTACTGCACGCCGTCCGGGGCGACCTCGCGCACCGTGCCGACGAGGTCGTGGTGGTCGGCGACCGCGTGCGCACCCATCTGCCGCGCCCAGTCCGCGGACTCCGTGCGGGAGGCGGTGCCGACCAGCGTCAGCCCGGTGCGCCGGCCGAGCTGCAGGACCATCGACCCGACCCCGCCCGCGGCGGACACGACGAGCAGCGTCCCGGTGGTGTCGGCGGTGACGCGCAGGTGGTCGTACAGGCACTCCCACGCGGTGATCGAGGTCAGCGGCAGCGCGGCCGCGGCGGCGAAGTCCAGGGTCGACGGCTTGCGCCCGACGATGCGGGAGTCGACGAGCTGGCGGTGGGCGTTGCTGCCGGGCCGGTCGATCGCGCCGGCGTAGTAGACCTCGTCGCCGGGGGCGTACCCCTGCACCCGGTCGCCCACCTCGACGACGACGCCCGCGGCGTCGAAGCCGAGGACCTTCGGCCCGTCGGCCGGGTCGAACGACGAACGGACCTTGCCGTCCACCGGGTTCACCGAGACGGCGCGGACGTCGACGAGCAGGTCGTGCGGGCCGGGCGCACCGACCTCGATCTCGGCGTCGACGAGGCACTCGGGGTCGTCGACGGACAGCGGTCGGGGCGCCACGACGGCGGGTACGGAAGCCATGACCGGACGCTATCCGCCCCACCGGGCCGCCGCCCGACGCACCGATAACCCCGGCTGGGCCGATCGGCCGATCTCGCGCCGCTGCAGGGGCCGCCCGGAGTACGATCAGGCGTCCCCTTCGGAAAGGAGGGCCGGATGTCGGACGGTGACGGAGCGGTCCTCCGGATCGTCGGTCGCGTATGCACCGCGCTGTGGGGCTACACGCCGGGGGTGATCCCGGCGATGGTCGCCACGATGGGCAGCGGGCCCGCGCTGCGCTGGTTCGCGGCCAACTTCCCGCGCTTCCTGGTCACCCTGCGCGTGCTGGGCCCCGTACGCACCCACCTCGCCGGGCTCACGATCTCCCTGGTGAACGGGTGCATGTACTGCGCCTACGGTCGTGCGCACGCCCTGGAGCTGATCCACCTGCGCGACCGGGACCTGCTGTTCCCGCTCGATGCCCGCACCCTCGAGAGCTGGAACGGGCTGTCCCGCCGCGAGATCGGCCTGCGGCTGCGCGGTGTGCTCGAGGAGGCCGGGATGCACGCCGAGGTGATCTGGGTGAACCGCACCCTGGCCCTGCTCGACGGCGCCCCGCCCGTCGACGCCGACGAGCGCCGCATCGCCCACCTGTGCCGGATGGTCGGCACCATGAACGCGATCGCCGTCGCCGCGGGGACGACCCCGGACGGCGCCCACGACCCGGTCAACAAGGACGCCGCGCTGAAGGCCCGGCTGCTCGCCGCCCAGGGCGCCTGAGCATCCGACCGACACCGGAGCCCGCCCCACCGTCCGGACGGGGAGGGCCCCGGCCGTCGGACGTGGTGCGGCGTGCCCGTGACCGCCTAGCGTGGAGCGGGCCCCCGCACGCACAGGAGCGATCCATGATCGGAACCGACCGGCTCTCCAACGACCTCGCCGGCTGGCTGGACCGCACCCTGGTGCAGCCCGGGATCCTGCCGGCCGAGCGTTTCGAGGAGGCGTTCGTCGCCTGCGTCGCGAGCGCCGCGAAGGACCCCGACCTCCCGGACGACGCGTGGCTCGCCTTCTACCGCAACACCCTCGACGCGCTGGCCGGTGAGCCCGAGCCCGGCGGCACCAACGCCGAGATGGCGCCGGTGCACGCCCGCGCCCGTTCCCTCGTGCTGGGCGAGGAGGTGCTGGAGCTCGGCTGCTGCTTCGGCTTCCTGTCGCTGCAGCTGGCCCGCGACGGCCATCGCGTCACCGCCACCGACCTGACCGGCGGCACCGTCGAGCTGCTGACCCGGATGGCGCCGCAGCTCGGCGCCGACGTCGAGACCCACGTCGCCGACGCGCGTGCCGTCGCCCTGCCCGACGGCTGCGCGGACACCGTGTTCGCCGTGCACCTCGTCGAGCACCTGTCCGAGTCCGACGGCGACGAGGTCGTCGTCGAGATGCTGCGCCTGGCCCGGCGACGGGTGGTCGTCGCCGTCCCGTTCGAGAACGAGCCGAACCCCGCCTGGGGTCACGTCCGGGTCTTCGACGAGCGCGTCCTGACCCGGATCGGGGAGCGCACCGGCCATCCGTTCACGGTGTCCGAGCACCACGGCGGCTGGCTGGTGATCGACCTCTGAGCAGGGCCTGGGTGAGTGCCTCCAGCGGCCCGCGGTCGTGGCGGCGCAGCCACCACCCCGCCGCCGCGGCCGACCCGGCGACGACGAGGACCCACATCCCGACCACCGCCCCGGTCCGCAGCGGCGCCGCGACACCGGCGAGCGCCCCGGCCACGCCGAGCCCCCAGGCGCCGAACAGCACCGCGGCCACGACGTTCTGGCCGACGTAGCAGCTCATCGCGGTCCGGCCGAGCGCGATGAGCCCGCACCGCACCGGACCGGCCGGGCCGCGCAGCCGGGCCAGGACCTCCGGGACCAGGCCGAGCAGCCCCAGCGCGACCAGCGGGGCGACCAGGTAGCGCTCGACGAGGAACCACGGGTCACCGCCCAGCGTGGTGAGCACCGTGAGCAGCGCGCCGGCCACCCCGGTGCCGATCATCCGTCGGCGCAGGGTGGTCGCACCGGCGTCGAACAGCCCGGCGCGCAGCAGCGCGGACCCGGCCAGGAACAGCACCACCGCCGACGGGACGATCAGCGCCAGCTCGACCCGGTACAGCAGCGGGTCGGCCAGCCGTGCGGCCACCTGCCCGGTCCAGGTCGCCGGGTACGGCGGGAGCGGCACGTCTGCGCCGGTGCTCCCGGCCGTCGCGACGGTCGCACCGCCCACCAGCAGCACCGTGACCGCCCCGGCGACGCAGGCGGCCGCCACCCGCACCCGCGCCGACCGCCCCACCAGCCACGCGACGAGCACCGAGGCGGTCGCGTAGCCCATCAGCACGTCGAACTCGAAGACCAGCACGTAGTGCAGCAGTCCCTCGGTGAACAGGATCGCGGCGCGGGCGAGGTGGCGGCCCGGCCACCGCAGGCCGCGGCGCACCGCCGAGCGGTACTGCAGCTCCATCCCGATCCCGAACAGCAGCGTGAGCAGCGCGAGGAACTTCCCGTTCGCGACGGCGCGGAGCGCGGTGTCGAGCCACCAGCCCCCGGCGAACCCGGCGAACACCGCGCCCGGCCCGCGCGGGTCGGCGAACACCCAGACGTTCGTCGCGAAGGTCCCGGCGATCGCGAGGCCACGGAGCACGTCCGGGGCGGCGAGGCGGTCACCGGACACCGGTGCGCTCCCGGTCCCTGCTGCCGGGGAAGACGGTCGCCCACAGCGGCCCCACGACGAACCAGATCCCGGCGGCCAGCGACGCCGTCGCGAGCCAGGACCACATCGGGTCCTCCGGCCAGGCGCCCGGCGCCGGGAACGCGCGGCCGCCGGCCACCGACAGCAGGACCAGCACCGCCGCCGTGACCACCCAGGCGGCGACGACCTTGCCGTACTCGCGCCACTCGTACCGCGTCCGGGCGACCCCGCCCCGGGGCGGGCGCACCGGTGCCGGGCCGCCCGCGAAGCGGTGGGCGCCCCGGACGTCGGCCCACCGCACCAGCGAGTGCCCGAATGCGACGGTGATCCCGAGGTAGAGCGCGGCCAGCCCGTGCACCCGCGACGGTGCGCCGCCGGTCGCGAGGTCCACCGTCGAGGCGGTGACCAGCACGAGGTCCATCAGCGGCACCCCCAGCAGCAGCACCGCCCCCAGGCCCCGGCGGCGCAGCACGTAGCGCGCCCCCAGCCCGGCCGGCAGGAACACCCAGAACCCGATCTCGGCACCGACGATCAGCCACAGCAGCGGCTCGGCGAACAAGGACTCCCCCATGGCCGGTGATCGTGCCGACCCGGCCGCGGTGACGCGTCCGGCGTGCGACCGATCCGCGCGTACCACCTTCGACGGACGCCGCGCGGGCGCCGGGCGTGCTGGGATGGGGTGTGATCACGTACCTGGTGAACCGCGACGGCGGCGCACCGTCGGTGCTGCGGGACGCCGGTACCGGCGTGGTGTGGTTCGTGGTCGGGCTGCTGCTGATCTGGGCGCTGCCCGACGCGGGGATCACCTGGTGGGGCGCGGACACCGGGGCGACGACGGCGTCGCTGCTGGTCATGGGGCTGGGCTGCGCCGCGTCGGCGGTGCGCCGGATCGCGGTGCCCGCCGGCCTGCTGGTCGGCACGGCGGCCCTGGTCGCGGGCCCCGTCCTGGGCGGCCGCACCGAGATCGGGACGGTGCTCGTGTTCACCGACCTGCTCTACTGCGCCGTGGTGTTCCCGCCACGGCGCACCGCGCGGGCGGTGGCCGTCGCCGCCGGTGGGGTCGCCACCGTCCTCGGTGTCGCCGCGCTGCTCGTGGCGGGCACCCGCACCGGCACCTACGCCGTGCTCAACCTGACGCTGGTGGTCGGGCTCCCGCTGGTCTGGGGGCTGGAGGTGCGCCGGTTCCGGGACCTCGCGGCCGTCGAGCGGGAACGGGCCGTCGCGGCGGAGCGGACGGCGGCCCGGGAGCGGGACGCCGCCGTCGCCGCGGAACGTGCCCGGATGGCCCGCGACCTGCACGACGTCGTCGCCGGGCGGCTGTCGGCGATCGCGCTGCAGTCCGAGGCGGCACTGCAGCCCGGCGCCGACCCCGCGCTGGTCCGGCGGGTGCTGGGGACGGTGCGGTCCTCCGGCGTCGCCGCGCTCGGGGAGATGCGCACGATGATCGGGCTGCTGCGCGACGGCGACACCGCCGACCCGCCCGGAGCGCCCGCCCGGCTGTCCGAGGTCGACACCCTGCTCGACGAGGCCCGCTCCGCCGGCCTGTCCCCCGTCCTGCGCGACGGGCGCAGTGCGGCCCCGCTGCCCGCCCCGGTCGACCTCGCCGGGTACCGGATCGTGCAGGAGTCGCTGACCAACGCGGCGAAGCACGCGCCCGGCTCGGACGTGACGGTGCGCCTCGCCGTCACCCCCGGCACCCCCGGCACGCCGCGCCGAGTGGCACACCAGGCACGCGGCCCGGCCCCGTCCGGGTCCGTGGTGTGCCACTCGACGAGCCGGCTGCTCGTCGAGGTGCGCAACGGCCCCGGCCGTCGTCCCGCGGCGGGCCCGGGGCTGCAC
>NZ_WWFY01001074.1:0-11851 GCF_009864975.1 Pseudonocardia sp. SID8383 | reverse complement strand
GCCCGCGCCGGCCGCGAGCCCGGCGACCTGGACGTCCGGGTGCACGCCGCCGCCGTCGCCGCCGCCCTGCGGATCAGCGGCGAGGACCTCGCCGTCGAGCTCGCCGCGGGCGTCCGGTGCACCGACCCCGTCGACCGACTCGGCCGCGCCCTGCGCGCGGCCACCACGACCCTTCCCCGGGCAGGAGATCCCGCGTGACCACCACCCCGTCCCGTACCGAACCGGTAGCGGCCGACCGGACCGGAGCGTTGATCGCCGTCCTCGTCGGCGCCGCGTTCGTGATGATCCTCAACGAGACCGTGCTGAGCGTCGCGCTGCGTGACCTGAGCGTCGACCTCGGTGTTCCCGCCACCACCACCCAGTGGCTGACCAGCGGCTTCCTGCTGACGATGGCCGTGGTCATCCCCACCACCGGCTACCTGCTCGACCGCTTCACCCCGCGGCAGGTCTTCCTCACCTCGCTCGGGTTGTTCACCGCGGGGACCGCGATCGCCGGGTTCGCGCCCGGGTTCGCGGTGCTGCTCGTCGGCCGCATCGTGCAGGCCGGCGGCACGGCGATGATGATCCCGCTGCTGATGACCACGATCCTGCGTCTGGTGCCGGCCGAGCGGCGTGGCGCGACGATGGGCACGATCACGATCGTCATCGCGGTCGCGCCCGCGGTCGGCCCGACGATCGGCGGCGCGATCCTGTCCGGTCTGGGCTGGCGCTGGATGTTCTGGCTGGTCCTGCCGCTGGCCGCGCTCGCCATGGCGGCCGGCGCCCGGTGGCTGCGCATCGACGGCGGCGGCCGCCCGGTCCCGCTCGACGTGGTGTCGGTGCTGCTGTCCGCCGTCGGGTTCGGCGGCCTGGTCTACGGGCTGTCCTCGCTGGGCGGCCACGGCGGCGGGGGGCTCCCGCCGTGGGTGCCGGTCGTCGTCGGGCTGGTCGCGCTGGCGGTGTTCGTGCTGCGCCAGCTGCGGCTGATGCGCTCCGACCGCGCGTTGCTGGACCTGCGCCCGTTCCGGCGCCGACAGTTCGTCGTGGCGCTGGTGCTCACCGCGCTGGTGCTGCTGTCGCTGATCGGCGTCGCCGCGGTGCTGCTGCCGCTCTACCTGCAGACCGTGCTCGGGACGAGCACGCTGGTCTCCGGGCTCGTGGTGCTGCCCGGTGGGCTGCTGCTCGGACTGCTCGGCCGCCCGGTCGGCGCGCTGTTCGACCGCGTCGGCGCCCGCCCGCTGGTGATCCCCGGCGCGGTGCTGATGGCGACCGGTCTGCTGCTGTTCTCCACCCTCGGCCCGGGCACCCCGCTCGGCGTGGTCGTCGGCTTCCACCTGGTCCTGATGGGCGGGCTCGCGCTGATGATGACGCCGCTGATGACCGAGGCGCTCGGCTCGTTGCCCGACGAGCTGTACTCCCACGGCAGCGCGATCCTGTCCACGCTGCAGCAGGTCGCGGGCGCGCTGGGGACGGCGCTGTTCGTCACCGTCGCCGCGCTGGGCTCGGCGAGCGCCGCCGGGGCCTCCCCGGACGCCGACGGGCTGCACGCCGCGTTCGCCGTCGCCGGCGGGGTCGGGGTGCTGGCCGTCCTGCTGTCGCTGCTCGTCCGCCGCCGCACCGTGGCGGAGGCCCCGGTCAGCTGAGGGCGGCGCGGTGCTCGCGCTCGGTGGCGGCGCTGAGCACCTGCACCTTGTCCCCGACCCGGAGCCCGGCGAAGAACTCCTCCGCCGGCTCCGGGTCGAGTTTCACACACCCTGCCGACGCCCGGTCCCGGTCGCCGCCGTGGAACGCGACCCCGCCGTCGGCGAAGAACACCGACCACGGCATCGGGGCGGGCTCCCCGTCGGGTGTCTCGAACTCGCCGCTGCGGTGGTCGGCGGCCTTGCGGTACACCCGGAACGAGTGCCCGACCGGCGTCTCCTGGCCCGCCCCGCCGGAGGCGACCGGGACCGGGCCGTAGGACACGGCGCCGTCGGTGACCAGCCAGGCACGCTGTGAATCCAGGTCGACACACGCCCGCGCCGACACCGAGCACGGCGTGCCCGGCACCTGCGCCTCGGCGTGCGCCTGCCGCGCGACCTGGCTGTTCTCACCCTCGGTGGCACCCGAGGAGGTCTCCGAGGCGGCGGTCGCGCCGGCGACCCCGGCGCCCGCGACCCCGGCCAGGACGACCAGTCCCGCCACCATGCCCGCCGCCCGCCGGCTGATCGGATCCGTCACCGGCGCTCCCCGCTCGTCGAAGTCCGTCACCTCTCCAACGCACGGACGGGGATCCCGTGACGGTCGGCAGGCATTCTGCGTCACCGATGGGTGACCGTCGGTGACCGGACGGGTCACGTCCCGGCGGGCATGTGCACCGGGTCGCCGACGGCGATCGCGCCGGAGGTCAGCACCCGGCAGACCGCGCCGCCGCGGTCGTGCAGCGCGCGGCGCGCCCCCGGCCCGACGGCGGTCTCCATGACCCGGCACGGTGCGGCCCTCCGCACCACCTCCAGCTCGACGTCGCCGAGCCGCAGCAGGGTGCCGGGCGTCGTCGGGACGGTGCCGTGGTCGACGGTGACGGTGCGCCGGGTGCCGCCCGAGGGCACCGGGGCGCCGAGCGCGTCGGCGGCGGCGTCGAGCTCGTCGCGGCTCTGCACCGAGACGTGCCGGTGCCGGGTGCCGAAGTACCGGTCGCCGACGACACCGCTGCCCGCGACCACCTCGACCCGCTCGACGTCGTGCATCGGCGCACCCCGCTCCGCGGCCACGTGCAGCCCGAGGACCCTCACTCCACCGTCACCGACTTCGCGAGGTTCCGCGGCCGGTCCACGTCGCGTCCGAGCGCGACGGCGGCGTGCCGGGCCAGCAGCTGCAGGGGGATCCCGAGCAGGATCGGCGCCAGCTCCGGCTCGGTGCGCGGCACCCGCAGCACGGCGTCGGCGAGCCCGGCGGGCAGCTCGGCGTCGGTCACCGCGATCACCGGCCCGCCCCGGGCCCGGATCTGCTCGATCGTGCCGACGTTCTTCGCGAGCAGCTCGTCGTCGGGCACCACGACGACGCTGGGCATGTCCGGGGTGACCAGTGCCAGCGGGCCGTGCTTGAGCTCGGAGGCGGGGTAGGCCTCGGCGTGGCAGTAGGAGATCTCCTTGAGCTTCTGCGCGCCCTCCCGCGCGACCGGGCTGCACCGGGTGCGCCCGACGAAGAACATCGACGACGCGTGCGCCCAGCGCTGCGCGACCGCGGCGACCGTGCCGTGGGCGGCGTCCTCGGCGAGCACGGCCTCGACGTGGCGGGGCAGCGCCGCCAGGCCGTCGAGGAGCCGCCTGCCGTCGGCCACCGAGAGGTCGCGCACCCGGCCCAGCAGCACCGCGAGCATCGCGAACGACACGCTCATCGTGGTGACGGCCTTGGTCGAGGCGACCGACACCTCCGGCCCGGAGTGCAGGAACACTCCCGCGCCGCACTCGCGGGAGATCGCCGAGCCGATCACGTTCACCGCGCCGATCACCCGGCCGCCCTTGCGGCGCAGCTCCTGCACCGCGGCGAGGGTGTCGGCGGTCTCGCCGGACTGGCTGACCGCGACGTAGAGGCAGTCCGGGTCGACGACCGGGTTGCGGTGGCGGAACTCGCCGGCCGGTTCGGCCGCCGCCGGGATCCGGGCCAGCTGCTCGACCAGCCCGGCGCCGATCTCCCCCGCGTAGTACGCCGACCCGCAGCCCAGGAACAGCACCCGGCGCACCCCGCGCAGCTCGCGCGGGTCCATCCCGAGCCCGCCCAGGCGGGCGGTGGCGAACCGGGTGTCGAGCCGCCCGGCCAGAGCGCGACGCAGCGCGTCGGGCTGCTCGGCGATCTCCTTGGCCAGGAAGTCGGGGTGCCCGCCGAGCGCGTAGTCCTCGGAGCCGGTGTCGACGGTGGTCGGGCTGATCCGGGTGGAGCCCTCGACGCCGTCGGCGCGCACGGTGACGATCTCGCCGTCGTCGAGGAAGACGACCTTCTGGGTGTGCCGCACCACCGCGGCCAGGTCCGAGGCGACGACCATCTCGCCGTCGCCGATGCCGAGCACGATCGGGCTGCCGTTGCGCGCGACGACGATCTCGTCGGGGGTGCGGGCGTCGAGCACCGCGAGGCCGTAGGTGCCCTCGACGCCGGCGAGCGCCGTGCGGACCGCGTCGGCGAGGGTCGCGGCCCCGCCGTCGAGGGCCTCGGCGACCAGGTGCGCGAGCGCCTCGGAGTCGGTGTCGCTGCGCAGCACGACCCCGCGGGCGGTGAGCGCGGCACGCAGCGCCTCGGCGTTCTCGACGATGCCGTTGTGCACGATCGCGACCCGTCCGGACGCGTCGGTGTGCGGGTGCGCGTTGGCCTCGCTCGGCTCGCCGTGGGTGGCCCACCGGGTGTGTGCGACGCCCGACCGGCCCGGTGGAGGGGCGTCACCCAGCAGCGTGCGCAGGTCCTCCACCCGCCCGGCGGTGCGCCGCACCGTCACCTTCCGGCGGTGCGCCACGGCCAGGCCCGCCGAGTCGTAGCCCCGGTACTCCAGCCGGGACAGCCCGTCGAGCAGCACGCCCGCCGCCTCCCGCGGCCCCACATAACCCACGATCCCGCACATGCACGTTCCCCCGTCGTCCGCTCAGCCGTAGACGATCCGGCGCAGCCGCCGCTGGGAGACGTCACCGGGGCCGACCACCCGCGCGGCGAGCTCGGCCGCGATCCGCGGCCAGATCTCGTCGTTGCGCCGGTCGCGGGCCTGCAGCTCGCGGTGCCGGCGGCGGACGAACTCCTCGGTGGTCTCGCCGAAGTAGGCGACGACGTCGGCGACCACGCGGGCCGCCACCGGCTCGGCGAGCCCGGTGGTGGCGGCCACGTGCCGCACGAGATCCGGATCCACGCCGCCGATCCTGATCCGCCGCGGGGCGAAAGACCAGGAATCTGCCCGGAATCGGGCAGGAATCAGCGGTCGCGGGCGATCCGGAAGGTGAACTCCAGCAGCCGCCACTCCCCGTCGGGCTCGACGCCGTCGGGCATCGGGCCGCTGCGCGGGGCGAAGTCCACGACCAGGTCCTCCTTCACACCGAACACCGTGTCCGAGTCGAGGTGCTCCCCACCGGCGACGAACAGCTGCGTGATCAGCTGCCGGTGCCCCGGCGCCTGGATGAGGAAGTGCAGGTGCGGCGCCCGGAAGGGGTGCCGTCCGGTGGCGTGCAGCATCTCCCCGACCGGTCCGTCGGCCGGGATCGGGTAGGCGGCGGGCAGGATCGAGCGGAACCGCAGCCGGCCGGCGTCGTCGGTACGGAACCGGCCGCGCAGGACGGGGCCCTCGGTCTCGGGCAGCTGCAGGTCGTAGAAGCCGTCCTCGTCGGACTGCCAGATGTCGACGACCGCCCCGGCGACCGGCTCGTCACCGGTGTCGGTGACGACCACGTCCACCCACAGCGGGGTGCCCTTCTTCCCCGCGGAGACGTCGGTCCCCTGGTCCAGCTCCGGCGGGCCGTCGGTGTAGAACGGCCCGAGCACGGCCGAGGACGTGGTGTCCGGGGTGCGGGAGTTGGTCAGCACGTCCACCACACTGGACAGCCCGAGGGTGTCCGAGAGCAGCACGAACTCCTGGCGCCGCTCGTCGGTGAGGTGCCCGGTCCGGGCGAGGAAGTCGATCGCGGCCTGCCACTCGTCCTGGGTCAGGTCGTGCTCGCGCGCGTAGCCGTGCAGGGTGGCCGCGAGCGCGGCCAGCAGGGTGCGGAGCCGCTCGTCGGACCCGCCGAACGACGCGGTGACCTGCGCGGTCAGCGTGTCCAGGGTGGCGCGCACCGGGTCGCCCGGCCGCTCCCCGGCCCAGGCCCGCCCGAGCAGGGCGCGCACACCGTCGCGGGTGACCGGCACCGGGTTCGGGTACGGCCGGGCGACGGCCTGCTCGGCGAGCCGGTCCAGGTCGGCCTCGTCGACGCCCAGCCCGGCCAGTGACGTCGGCCCGCCCGCGGCGACGAGCAGGTCGAACACCGTCCCGGCCGGGTCCGGTCCGAGCGCCTCGGCGATCCGCGGTGCGGCCGCGGCGTTGTGGGCGATCACGTGCGGCAGCAGTACCGCGTGGGTCGGGGCGTGCGGCAGGTCCAGGGAGCCGCCGACGGTGTGGGCGAGCTTGTGCTGCAGCGCCATCCCCGCCCGGTCCAGGCAGGTCCCGGCCAGCCACGCCCCGCGGAGCAGCGCGTCGGGTTCGCCGTCGCGCAGCCCCGCGGTGAGCAGCCGCACCGACTCCAGCGCGGCGGCCTCGGTCAGCGGGTCGCGGTCGGTGCTCCACAGCGCCTCGACGGCGTGTGCCAGCGCGTTCACCGCGCTCGGCACCCCCACCTGCGACGGCAGGTCGGCGACGAGCGTCGTGTCGTAGACGACGGTCTCCGGCCGGATCGCCGGGTCGGTCCGGGTGGTCTTCACCCCCGGCGTGTCCACCCCCAGCTCGCCGAGCACCGCGGTGCACTCCGAGCCCGAGTACGTCGTGGGGACGACGACCTGGTCCGCACCGGTCCGCACCGCGAGCGCCTTGGACAGCCCGATCTGCGAGCCGCCCCCGATCGCGACGACGCAGTCCGCCCCGGCCGCGGTGAACGCCGCCAGCGCCTCGTCGGTCACCGTCACCGGGGTGTGCACGGCGGCCCGGTCGAACCGCCCGGCGAGCAACGACCCGAGCGCGGCCCGCGCCCGGTCCGCCGCGCCCGCGGGGTGGCGGCCGCCGACGAGGAACACCCGCGACCGGCCGAGCCGCGTCACCTCCGCGGCGAGGTCGTCGATCGTGCCGGGGCCGAACACCACCCGCGCGGGGGAGGGGTCGTGGACGAAGCCGGTCATGCGGTCACCTCCGGGGTCCGGTCCAGGATGTTCCCCAGCACCTCGCGCAGCGCGGCCGCCGGGTCGGCGACGAGCGCGTCGCTGCGCCAGGCGACGTGGGCGTCCGGGCGGACGAGGACGCAGCCGTCCTCGCCGACCTCGCGCAGCCGGGCCCAGTCGTCGTAGAGGTCGGTGTGCTCGCGGCCGGGGCCGACCACGTGCGCGGCCAGGTCGATCCCGAGCTCGGCGGCGACGGTCTCCGCGGCCGTGGCCCAGGCGCCGCCCGCGATGCCGGTGAGCAGGGCGAACCGGCCCTTGCCGGTGATGTCGTGGGTGGAGACCCGGTGCCCGTCGCGGCCCAGCCAGCAGTGCGGCAGCCGGTGCCCGGGCCGGGTGGTCGGCCGGTAGAACAGCTCCGGGTCGCGCTCGGGCGGCGGCTCGGGCGTGCCGTCGGCGACGACGCCGGGGCCGGTGTAGGCCTGGCCCATCTCGACGCCGTGCGCGTTGAACTCGTAGTCCTTGGCCTCCAGCGCCGCCCGCAGCTCGCCGCGCCGCCGGGCCCCGGTGGGGGAGTCGTCGGCGCGGGCCGCCATCGAGGCGCGCATGGCCTCGGGATCGGCGCCCGGGGTGAGCCCGAGCGCGGTGAAGATCGGGCCGAACTCCTCCACCGAGCGGTTGGCGCGACGCACGATCTGCTCGCCGACGGGGGCGCGCTCGGCGTCGTAGGAGTCCAGCAGCCCCGGCCCGGCGGTGCCGCGCAGCACCATCGCGAGCTTCCAGCACAGGTTGTAGGAGTCCTGGATCGAGGTGTTGGAGCCCAGCCCGTTCGACGGCGGGTGGCGGTGCACGGCGTCACCGGCGCAGAACACCCGGCCCGACCGGTAGCGGGTGGCCCACTGCTCGTTGACCGTCCACACCGAGGTCGAACGGATCGTCACCGGCACGGAGTCGTCACCGATCAGGTCGTGGACGATCGCCGTCGCCGCGGCGTCGTCGAGCTCCGGCGGGGGACCGGCGAGGTCGTAGCCCCAGATCGCCATCCAGCGGGTCCACGGCCGCACCATGCGCAGCACGCCCATCCCGATGCCGCCGACGTCGGCACCGGGCTGCAACACCCAGTACAGGACACTCGGCCGGTGCTCGACCAGCGCGGTGAGGTCGGCGTCGAAGACGATGTTCATGCTGCCCGCGAGCTCGCCGCGGCCGTCGAAGGGCAGGCCCGCGTCCCGGGCGACGGCGCTGCGCCCGCCGTCGGCGCCGATCACGTAGCGGGCCCGGATCGTCAGCTCCGCCCCGGTGAGCCGGTCGCGCGCGGTGACGGTGACGCCGTCGTCGTCCTGGACGTGGTGGCTGTACTCGGTGTCGAAGCGGACCCGGCTGCCGCGCTCGGCGGCCCGGCCCACCAGGATCGGCTCGAGGATGTTCTGGGGCAGGTCGCAGTGCGACGACGGGCTGGCCAGGGTGTAGTCGGCGCGCCGCGCGGGGTGGGTGCCCCAGGTCCGGACCCGGCCGAGTTCGTCGCCGGCGAGCGCGGTGCAGAACACCGTCTCGCCCATGAGGTGCGACGGCGTCCCCTCGGCGACGACGTCGGCCTCCACCCCCTGGTCGCGCAGGATCTCGACGGTGCGCTGGTTGGTGATGTGCGCCCGCGGGGTGTCGGCGGTCCACCGGTACTTGGTGATCACGAGGTGGTCCACGCCGAGACCGGCGAGGAACAGGGCGGCCGAGGAGCCCGCGGGCCCGCTGCCGATCACGAGGACGTCCGTCGTCACGGTGCTCACCGGCGCATCATCGTTGAAGAGTCAACGATCGTCCAGGTCCGTCGTCCGGATCCCCATCGCGCGTCCGGCCTCGGGGGAGATGTCGTCGGAGATCCGGGTGATGAAGGCGTCCATCGCGTCCTGCATGCGCGAGCGGAACGACGACAGCAGCGCCAGCGTCGCGACCGGCTGCAGCTGCTCGACGGTCTGCTGGATCCGGGGCGCGTCGCCGGCGGGCAGCCCGGCCTCGACGTGGTCGTCCCACACCTGCCGGGCGAACAGCTCGACGAACATCTCGGCGACGGCGCCGGTGTGGTCGTCGAGGCGCCGGCGCAGCCCCACCAGCGCGGCGGGCGGGATGCCCAGCCGTACGGCCTCCGCGGCGGCCCGGGCGAGGTCGGGCCGCAGGATGCGCAGCCGTCCGTGCGCCGCGGTCTCGACGACACCCGTCGCGCACAGGTGCCGGACCAGCTCGTCGGCCGACACCGCGTCCGGGTCGAGCCCGAGGTGGGTGGGCAGCTCCGTCCCGTCGACCTCGACGGGCTCCTCCGGCTGCCACGGGGCGAGCATCCCGCGGTAGAGCCGCAGCGCCTCCTCGGCGGTCCGTTCGGGGTCCTGGGTGACGAGCACCTCGATCGCCCCGAGGGAGAAGCCGCGCCGGCGCAGCCCGTTGACCAGGTCCAGCCGGGCGAGGTGGGTGTCGGTGTAGCGGGCGGCCCGGCCGGCCCGCTCGCCCGGCGGGAGCAACCCGCGCGTGATGTAGGACCGCACCGTCCGCACGGTCATCCCCGCCCGGCGGGCCAGCTCCTCGATCGGGAAGTCCGCCACCCGGACGATCCTAGACAGTCGATCTCGACATCGTTGACGGAGAAACCGATGTAACGTTCCCGCAGGTCGGAGGCCGACGACGTCGTCACTGGTGACGGGGGTGTCGCCGTCCCAACTTGCCGTCGCCACCGAGATCGGGTCCGATGGTCCCCGACCGCGACGACGAGGTGGGTCATGACCGACGCCGTACTGCCGAGGGGGCTGCGCCGCGTACGCAAGGCGGCCGCCCGTTTCACCACGCCACTACTGCCCGACGACTACCTGCTGCTGCTCAACCCGCTGTGGTCGGTGCGGGAGCTGCGCGGGCGGGTGGTGAAGGTCGTGCCCGAGACGGCCGACGCCGTGACACTGGTCATCCGGCCCGGCCTGGGGTGGTCGTTCGACCACCGCCCCGGCCAGTACGTCGGGATCGGCGTCGAGGTGGAGGGCTGTTTCCACTGGCGCTCCTACTCGCTGACCTCCGAGCCGCGCCGCGACCGCAGGCACATCTCGATCACCGTGAAGGCGATGCCGGAGGGCTTCCTGTCCCGCCATCTCGTCGACGGCGTCGGGCCCGGCACGGTGGTGCGCCTGGCGCTGCCGCAGGGCGAGTTCGTGCTGCCCGACCCGCCACCGGAGCGGCTGCTGTTCCTCACCGCGGGCAGCGGCATCACCCCGATCATGGCGATGCTGCGGACCCTGGACCGTCGCGACACCGTCACCGACGTGGTGCTCGTGCACTCGGCCCCGCGCGACGGCGACGTCATCTTCGCCGACGAGCTCGACGCCCTGTCCGCGCGGCACCCGTCGCTGCGGGTGCAGCTGCACCTCACCGGTGAGCACGGCCGGCTCACCCCCGACGGGCTGGCGGAGTACTGCCCGGACTGGCGCGAGCGCAGCACCTGGGCGTGCGGCCCGGAGGCGATGCTCGACGAGGCCGAGGACCTGTGGGAGTCCGCGGGCCGCGGCGCGGCGCTGCACGTCGAGCGCTTCTCCGCGTCGTTGCGCGGGGGAGAGGCGGAGGGCGGCACGGTCACCTTCGTCCGCCGCGGCTCCGCCGCCACCTCCTCGGGCGACGGCGACACCACCGTCGACATCGACGGTGCCACCACCCTGCTCGACGCCGGGGAGCAGGCCGGCCTCGACCTGCCCTACGGCTGCCGGATGGGCATCTGTCACACCTGCACCGTCGGCCTGCGGTCGGGCTCGGTGCGCGACCTGCGCGACGGCACCGAACGCCGCGGCGACCCCGACACCCCCGCCGAGAGGATCCAGACCTGCATCACCGCCGCCGCCGGTGACTGCGTCCTGGAGATCTGACACCGAGACCCGACACCGCTCACAACCAGGAGGAACGTCGTGGCCATCTCCGACGTCAAGGAGTTCGCCCACCTCACCGAGGCCGACGTGGAGGCGATCGGGCACGAGCTCGACGCGATCCGCGCCGACGTCGAGGAGCGTCGCGGCCAGTACGACGCCGACTACATCCGCACGATGATCACCTGGCAGCGGCGGCTGAACGTCGCCGCGCGGGTCACGCTGTTCGGCAGCCGGATCCCGCCGCTCTGGCTCGCCGGCACCGCCATGCTCTCGGTCGCGAAGATCCTGGAGAACATGGAGATCGGGCACAACGTCATGCACGGCCAGTGGGACTGGATGAACGACCCGGAGATCCACTCGTCGACGTGGGAGTGGGACAACGTGTGCCCCGCCGAGCAGTGGCGGCACTCGCACAACTACCTGCACCACACGTACACGAACGTGATCGGCAAGGACAAGGACGTCGGCTACGAGATCCTCCGGGTCCGCGCCGACCAGCCCTGGCACCCCGCCTACCTGGGGCAGCCGTTCTGGAACGTCCTGCTGATGCTGCTGTTCGAGCACGGTGTGTCGCTGCACGACCTCGACGTCGACGGCCTGCTGAAGATGCAGCTGGAGGACCCCGAGGAGTTCCGCCGCAAGCTGCTCGACGTCGGCCGCAAGCACGCCCGGCAGATGCGCAAGGACTTCCTGCTGTTCCCGCTGCTCACCGGCCCCGCCGCGGTCTCGACGCTGACCGCGAACGCCACCGCGAACGTCGTCCGCAACATCTGGTCCTACGCGATCATCTTCTGCGGGCACTTCCCCGACGGCGCCGAGGTCTTCACCGAGGAGGAGCTGGAGGGGGAGACGCGCGGCGAGTGGTACCTGCGTCAGCTGCTCGGCTCGGCCAACTTCACCGGCAACCGCCTGATGCACGTCATGTCCGGCAGCCTCGGCTACCAGATCGAGCACCACCTGTTCCCCGACCTGCCGTCGAACCGGTACCCGGAGATCGCGGTGAAGGTCCGGGCGCTGTGCGAGAAGTACGACCTGCCCTACACCACGGGCCCGTTCCCGCGGCAGTTCTGGCAGGCCACGCGGTCGATCTGGCGGCTGTCGCTGCCCGCGCGCGGGATCCGCGAGTCCGAGCACCGCCGGGAGCGCCGCGGGCTGCGGCGCCGCCCGGCGGCGGCCCGGGCGGCCTGACT
>NZ_WWFY01000107.1:0-7368 GCF_009864975.1 Pseudonocardia sp. SID8383 | reverse complement strand
CGGGCGCTCCCCCGCGGAACCCGCTCCGGCCGACCCGACCGGACGGGCCGGGGCCCCCGGGGCGACCGACCGCCCCGGGCGGGCCCACGTCCCCGACCGCCCCGCGAACCCGGGAGCCGACACGTGATCCGCGTCCTGCTCGCCGACGACCAGGCGCTCGTCCGCTCCGGGTTCCGCGCCCTGCTCGGCTCCCAGCCCGACCTGGACGTGGTCGCCGAGGCCGCCGACGGCGCACAGGCCGTCACCGCGGCCCGCGAGCATCACCCGGACGTCGTCCTCATGGACATCCGCATGCCCGGCACCGACGGCATCACCGCGACCCGGGAGATCACCGACGACCCGGACCTCGCCGACACCCGGGTGGTCGTCCTGACCACCTTCACCGACGACTCCTACGTCTTCGACGCGATCCGCGGCGGCGCCAGCGGGTTCCTGGTCAAGGACTCCGAACCGGCCGACCTCATCCACGCCATCCGGGTCGTCCACAGCGGGGAGGCCCTGCTCGCCCCGGCGGTCACCCGCACCCTGATCGCCGAGTTCGCGGCGCGCTCCCGCGGCGGCCCCGACGGCGCGGTCCGGCTCGGCGAGCTCACCGACCGCGAGCGGGAGGTCCTCGCCGAGGTCGCGGCCGGGCTGTCCAACGACGAGATCGCCGCCCGCCTGCACATGAGCCCGACGACGGCGAAGACCCACGTCAGCCGCACGATGACCAAGCTCGGTGCCCGGGACCGCGCGCAGCTGGTCGTGCTGGCCTACGAGTCGGGCCTGGTCCGCCCCGGCTGGCGCGGCTGAGAGGATCGCGGGCGTGACCACCGTCTTCGTGTTCAACGGCCCGAACCTCAACCTGCTCGGGACCCGCAAGCCGGAGGTGTACGGGACGACCGTGCTCACCGACGTCGAGGCGCTGTGCCGGGAGTCGGCCGCCGCGCACCACCTCGAGCTGGACTTCCGCCAGACCAACCACGAGGGCGTCCTCGTCGACTGGATCCACGAGGCCGGCGCCGCGGTGAAGCGCGCCGACGCGGTCGGCCTGATCCTCAACGCCGCCGCCTACACCCACACCTCGGTCGCGCTGCACGACGCGATCGAGGGCGCCGAGCTCCCCACGGTCGAGGTGCACATCTCCAACGTGCACGGCCGCGAGACCTTCCGGCACCACTCGTTCGTCTCGCCGGTGGCGGCCGGGATCGTCGTCGGATTCGGCGTCGACGGCTACGCGCTCGCCATCGACGGGCTGGTCCGCAAGGTGCGCCCGCTGCGCGCCGTCTGAACCGCCCGTCGCCGCTGTGCTGCCCGGCCGGTGCGCCGCCGGATCCTGCGCCGTCCGACCGGACGCCGACCGGGGCCGGCGCCGATCGGCCCGGTCCGTCGCCGCACCCCTCGGACGGCGGTGACGGACCGGGCGGGGATCACTCCCCGGCGAGGGCCGCGGCGTCCATCCAGACGAACTCGAGGTGGTGGCCGTCCGGGTCGTCGATGCCGCGGCCGTACATGAAGCCGTGGTCCTCGGTCTTGCCGGACAGCGTCCCGCCCGCGGCCAGACCGGCGTCGATCAGCCGGTCGACGTCGTCGCGGCTCTCGACGCCGAAGGCGTTGATGACCTCGCGAGCGGTCCGCGGGTCGGCGACACCGGGCTGCTCGGTGAACTCCCGGAACCGGTCCTCCGCCATCACCATGACGACGATCGCGTCGCTGACGACGAACGAGGCGGTGCGCTCGTCGGAGAACTGCTCGTTCAGGGTGAAGCCGAGCGCGGAGTAGAACGCCTTCGCGGCGTCCAGGTCGCTGACCGGCAGGTTCACGAAGATCATGTTCGGCATCGGGGGCTCCTATGGACGGTGGCGCCGGGGTCCCGGTGCCCTCCGAAGGGGTGGACCGGGGGCGGTGACCGGACTCATCGGTCGTGCGCCGGGAACTTCGGCCGGGCTCCGGGCAGGATCGGGGCATGACCGTGAAGTGGGGAATCATCGGGCCCGGCCGCATCGCCGACGCCGTCGCACCGGACTTCGCACACGTGCCCGGCGCCGAGCTCGTCGCCGTCGCGTCGCGTTCCGCGGAACGCGGTGCCGACTTCGCCCGCCGGCACGGCGTCGACCGGGTGCACACCGGCTACCGCGCGATCCTCGACGACCCGGACGTCGACGTCCTCTACGTCGCCACCCCGCATCCGCAGCACCGCGCGATCGCGCTGGCCGCGATCGAGGCGGGCAAGGCCCTGATGATCGAGAAGGCGTTCACGGTCAGCTCCGTCGCGACCCGCGAGATCGCCGCCGCCGCCCGCAACCGCGGCGTGTTCGTGATGGAGGCGATGTGGACGCGGTTCTTCCCGGCCGTCGTCCGGCTGCGCGAGCTCGTCGCCGAGGGCGCGATCGGGGAGGTCCGCTCCGTGCAGGCCGATCTCGGCGTGCGCAACCGCTCCGGGGCCGACGACCGGTTCTTCTCCCCGGAGCTCGGCGGCGGCGCCCTGTTCGACCTCGGCGTCTACGTGGTCTCCTTCGCCCAGATGCTGCTCGGCAGTCCGGGCACGGTCGCGGCGAGCGGTGCGCTGACGCCGTCCGGTGTGGACCTGGAGGAGTCGATCCTGCTCGGCTGGCCCGACGGCCGCAGCGCCGCACTGCAGGTCAGCCTGCAGTGCGCGATGCCCGGCTCGGCCCGGGTGATCGGCACCGAGGGCTGGATCGAGGTGCCGCCGCGCTTCCACCACCCGGACCGGATCGTGGTGCGCCGGCACGGCGCCGACCCCGAGGAGATCGTGCTGCCGGCCACCGGGCGCGGCTACGCGCACGAGATCGAGGAGGTGACCCGCCGGGTCGCGGCGGGAGAGACGGAGAGCCCGGTCATGCCGCTGGCCGACACCGTCGCCGTCCAGGACGTGATGGCCGCGGTCGCCGACCGGGTCGGGATGGTCCCGGAGGAGGGACCGGCGGAGCTCAGGTGATCCGCTGACCAGCATGTGGACGGAATCCTGTCGGTCCATTCACGGTGACATCGATGTCATTCAATAGAAAAACACAGATTCATTCGATGGTGTCCCAGCGGGTCTCGTGATTGCGGGTCGACATGGTGGGCCCCTAGCGTCGGGGGCGAGTCGTCGTCGAGGTGAAAGTGGTTGCCATGGCTCCCGTCCATTTCTTCCTTGCATTTGACTCGTCGTGCGGTCGCTGCGCCAGGATCAGTGAAGTAGTCTCGAACGAGATTGCGTCAGAGATCGAAGTCATGCCGCTCGCGGATCCGATGGTCAGGGACCTGCGAAGCGCGTTCTACGGCAGGAATCCCCCATGGAGACCGACTCTCATCCAGGTCGATGAAGAAGGGGTTCGGTGTCATATCGGCGCCGGGATGGCGGCGACTCTGACTCGTCTTCTTGGATTTCGTCGTGCCGGGCGAGTTGTTCTTGCCCTCGGTGAGCGAACGAGTCGCCGCTCTGATCAGGCCGGCCTGTCCAGAGCAGGCTTCCTCAGGGCCGCCTGTGTAGGCGGAGCGGTAGCGGTGACGGCCGTAGCCTCGCCGAGACTGATCAACTCGACGGCGGGTGCTCCTGTTCGCCGACTTGCAGCCGGCACCACTGCACTGCACTCCGCCGGATACCACGATCTCCCGTCCGGCTACCTCTCCGGTGCAATGGATCGCCTCGCGGTCGATTCCGACTTCCGACTGCTGATGACGCGCGCTGGAATGGACTCGTTCACCTTTCAGCCCGTGGCGGTGCAGGGGGCACGTCATAGGCTCCGAGGCGGTGGAGAGATGACGGTGACTGCGCTCGCGGCGGACGACGCCCGTGTGCTAGTAGCGCGAGAATTCTCAGGAGTTCAGGGTGCGGGGCATCGAGATTATGCGATGTGGCAGAAGCAGGGCAATGACGTCCTCGTGATGAAAGCGATGGCGGTGAGCGGGGCTGGGCTCGTTGACCTGCATCCGGCAGAAGTGCAGGGAAAGTGTGGAACGTGTAGTACGACAACGATGTACGACGGGCCCGGGTGTGGTGCGATCGACCTCAAGGTGTGTGCGGGGTGCGCCAGCTGTGCCTCGTGCAAGAATGCAAAAGGAAAAGCAGGCTATATCGCCTGTGCGGCGTGCATCGCGGGCTGCGCCGCAACAGTCGACGGCTGTTGCACGAAGCCGATCACGGTCTGCATGCCGTGCAAGGCTGTGCCATGACCGGGTAGCTCGCCGGCGGCGTACCCGCGGCGGTGGTAGGGGACCTCGGGTGGCTGTGAGGCATCAGTCGGGTGTTCGATCTTTACCTGATGAAACTCCGAGGGTAGACCGGGCGGGTGTCCGACACCACGACCAACCCTCAGCGCCGGGAGAGGACCTTTCTCGGTCACCCCGTTCAGCTCGCGACGCTCTTCGGCGTCGAGATGTTCGAGCGGTTCTCCTTCTACGGCATGCAGGCGATCCTGCTGTACTACATGTACTACGAGGTCACCGCCGGTGGCCTCGGCTACGACCAGGGAGTCGCGGCCGGAGTCGTCGGAGCCTACGGCGGAACCGTCTACCTCTCGACGATCCTCGCCGCGTGGCTCGGCGATCGGCTGTTCGGTCCGGAGCATGTCCTCTTCGGCAGCGCGGTGGCGGTCATGGCCGGGCACATCGCTCTGGCGCTCCTGCCGGGCGGAGCAGGGCTGGCCTGTGGTCTCGTCCTCGTCGCGCTCGGCAGCGGCGGGATCAAGGCGAACGCGTCGACGATCGTCGCGATGCTCTACGGCGAGGGTGACGACCGCCGCGACGCCGGGTTCTCGATCTTCTATCTGGGCGTCAACATCGGCGCTCTGCTCGGACAGATCCTCACCCCGGTCGTGCAGACCCGGGCGGAGAGCTTCCACATCGGGTTCGGTCTCGCCGCGCTCGGCATGGCGATCGGTCTGGCCCAGTACGCGTTCTTCCGCCGGAGCCTTCCGGCGGAGGGCAAGCTCCCGCCCAACCCGCTCCCGGCCTCGCAGCGGACCCGCGCCGGGCTGATCGGCGCGGCCGTCGTCGTCGTGCTGCTGGTCCTCACGGTCACCGGGGTGATCACGGCGGGTCGCCTGGACTACATCGTCACCGGGGTCGTCGCGGTCGCCACGATCGCCTACTTCTCCGTGATGCTGACCAGCTCCAGGGTGAACCGGGTCGAGCGCCGCCGTGTGCTGGCCTTCCTGCCGATGTGGATCGCCAGCGCTGTCTTCTGGGCGATCTTCCAGCAGATCTTCACCGTACTGACGATCTACGCGGACGAACGACTGAACCGCTCGGTATTCGGTCTGTTCGAGATCCCGGCCGGCTCCGTCCAGGCGATCGAACCACTGTTCGTCGTGCTGCTGGCCGGAGTGTTCGCCGCGGTGTGGACCAAGCTCGGCCCGCGTCAGCCGGCGTCGCCGGCGAAGATGGCGCTCGGCACGATCATCATCGGTGTCGGCTTCCTGTTGTTCGTGCCACTGGCCGGTACCGGGGCCAACGGCACCCCGATGCTGGCCGTCGCCGGGATCCTGCTGGTGTTCTGCATCGGAGAGCTCTTCACCTCTCCAGTCGGTCAATCGCTGTCGACGAAGCTGGCTCCGGCCGCGTTCCGCACCCAGATGGTGGCCCTGTTCTTCCTGTCGGTCTCGATGGGATCGGTGCTCGCCGGAGTCCTGGCCGACTTCTACAGCGAGGAGAACGAAGCCGCGTACTTCGGCATCACCGGGGCCGCTGCGATCGTCGTCGGCATCGTGGTGCTCGTGCTCGTGCCGAAGCTGAAGGTCCTGATGGAGGGCGTCCGCTAGGCCCCGGTCGAACACCGGTTCGATCCGTCCCCAGCTGTGCACACACCTGTGGACAACTCCGGTGGATCACCGACGACGGGTGCGCCGGATCGTCGGTGAGTCCATCGTGTCGCCGGCCATCTCCCGGGCGATCCGCACGACGTGCGCGCGGACGTCCGGGGGCTGGTCGGCGATACGCATCGCCAGCATCTCCAGCACCGAGGCCAGCCCGAACGCGATCTCGGGGCGGCTGAGCCCGGCGTAGCGCGCCTGCACGGCCTCGTGCCGCAGCGCGGCCGCGGCAGCGAGCACCGTCTCGCGGTCGGTGCGCAGGGCGGCCAGCCGCCGTCGTTCGTGGGTGTTCATGCTCCCCCGGTCGTCGCTGCGGAGCCGTCGCGGGCGACGGCCGGTCCGCACCCGGGGGAGCGGGCGCGGCGACCAGCGTGCCCCGCCCGCCCCGGCAGGCGCCAGGCGGGTCCCCGAGATGTCGCACACACGTTCGACTCAGAGCAGCAGCAGGACCACACCGAGTGCCGAGAACGCCCCCCGGAGGTGGTTCGCGACGCTCCACCGCGGGGCGAACGCGGCCCAGTCGCCGTCGCGTTCCAGGGCGTTGTTGAGCGGGATGTTCACCGCGGCGGTCACGGCGAAGCCGGCCAGCACCGCGACCCCGCCCGCGATCCGCAGGGGCTGCCCGCCGAGCGCCCCGGCCACCGTCACCGCGCCGGCGAGCAGTGCGGTGCCGGCGAACAGTGTCCCGAACACCGGGTTCACGATCACCCGGTTCACCCCGCGCATCACCGTGACCGCCTCCGCGGCGGGGCGACGACGCAGGGCGGGGAGCACTGCGACCGAGAACGCCAGGTAGACCCCGCCGAGCAGGCCCGCCCCGGTGAGAGCGGCTCCGTCGAGGACGCCGGTCATCCCGCCACCCCCGCCGCCCACTCCTCGACGGTCAGCACGCCGTCGGCGGCGCCCCGCGGGCCGTGCGCCCGGACCCGGCCCTCGTTGAACGCCCGGTTCATCGCGACGTGCAGCCGAGCCCCGTCGGCGGACAGTCCGGCCCCGCGCAGCAGCCGCTCCATCTCCCCGTCGGGGACGCGCACGTAGGCCAGGTCCGGCAGGCCCAACGCGGGCCCGAGCGCGGCGACGACGTCGGGCACCGTCCGGTCCGCCGCACCCTGCACCTCCACGACGTCCGGTGCGTCCGGGTCGAGCAGGGCCGCGGCGGCGGCCCGGCCGACGTCGCGGGTGGCGGCCATCGGCAGCGCGACGTCCGGGTCGACCGAGTCGGCGTGCACCCCGTGCGCCCGCATGGCGTCGGCCGACCACAGGAACGATTCCAGGAACAGGCCCGGCCGGACCCGGGTGACGTACGCGTCGAGCGTCGCCAGCCGGGCCTCCTGGTCGTGCAGGCTGCCCAGGTACCCGGTCGCGGCAAGGCCGGGGCCGCCCGGGACCTCCGCCCCGAGCGAGCTCAGCGCGACGACCCGGGTCACGGCCGCGTCCCGCAGCGCGGCGACGACCGACTCCCCGAGCCGAGCCTGGTGGGCGGCGTGGTCGGGTGCGGTGACGTCGAACGGCAGCAGGACGAACGCGGCGGCCGCGCCGTCGAACGCCCGGCGCAGGAACGCCCGGTCGCCCA
>NZ_WWFY01001073.1:0-234 GCF_009864975.1 Pseudonocardia sp. SID8383 | reverse complement strand
GTCCCGAGTCCCGGCGCTCGCCGGGGCGACAGCCTGGAGCCATGGAGAACAACGCGAGCACGACCGGTACGGCACCGACCGGGACCGACGTCCACGACGCCTCGACGGAGGCCGTCGGGGCTGACGACGCCGCGGTGACCGACCGGGTGCCGGTCGCCGCGACGGCCACCGGTCCCGACGCGACCGACCCCGGACCGCTCGGCGCCGCCACCTCCGGCATGCCGGAGGGCGCCG
>NZ_WWFY01001072.1:0-235 GCF_009864975.1 Pseudonocardia sp. SID8383 | reverse complement strand
CCGGGTCGGCGGCGTCGGGTTCGGTCCCGGCACCGTGCTGGGCTGCGTCGCGCTGTGGGGTCTCGTCGTCGAGGGCGAGCACGGCTGGCGGGCCGGCGCCGGGGCACCGCTGGTGCTGTTCTGCGGGCCCGCGCTGGGCGACCCGGAGCGCAGCGGGCTGGCGCGGACCTACCGGATCGGGGTGCACCGGCTGCCGATCCCGGTCGCGACCACCGTCGAGCTGCCGCTCCAGGTC
>NZ_WWFY01001071.1:0-242 GCF_009864975.1 Pseudonocardia sp. SID8383 | reverse complement strand
ATCCCCCGGAGGACCTCCCGTGCTGGAGCTCGTCGCCCGACTGGCCCCCGCGGCCGCCGACGCCCGCCGCGGCGTCGTCCGGCTGCACCCCGAGGTGCTCGCTGCGCTCGGCCTGCGCTCCTGGGACGCGGTGACCCTCACCGGGGCCCGGGTCACCGCGGCGCTCGCCGTCGCCGGGGAGCGGGGCGATCCGCACGGTCAGGCCCGCTTCGACGACGTCACCCTGTCCAACGCCGGGCTGA
>NZ_WWFY01001070.1:0-254 GCF_009864975.1 Pseudonocardia sp. SID8383 | reverse complement strand
CACCGAGACCGCGACCGACACCGAGACCGACACCGCCGATCCGAGCCGTGCCTCCGCCACGCCCCGCTCCGCGGATCCGTCCGGGGCCGATGACGCTGCCGGGGCCGATGACGCAGCCCCGACCGACGCCACCGCAGCCCGGGACGCCGCGGGCACCCCCGACGACCCGGCCACGCCGCCGGTGCCGGAGTGGCCGGTCGCGCGGCTGCGCATCGTCGACGACCTCACCGACGTCGTCGCGCCCGGCCCGGACG
>NZ_WWFY01001069.1:0-407 GCF_009864975.1 Pseudonocardia sp. SID8383 | reverse complement strand
ACGCCGGCGGCACGCTGTCCGCGGCCGCCGCGCCGGTGCCCGAGCCGGAGCCCGTGTGGCCCCCGCAGGGCGCCGAGGCGCTGACCGGGCTGCCCGACACCGTCGGACCGGTGCGGGTCCGCGGGGGGTGGCGGCACGACGGTGACCTGCTCGCCGAGCTCGAGCTCACCGAGCAGCCCGCCGGTTACACCCTGCACCCGGCGCTGCTCGACGTCGCCGTCCGGTTCGGCGCCGCCACCGACGTCGCCGACCTCACCGCGCTGCGGGGCCTCACCCTGCACGCCTCGGACGCCACCGTGCTGCGGGTCCGCCTCACCGACCGCGGCGACGGCACCCGGGCACTCGCCGCCTGGGACGCGCAGGGCGCACCGGTCCTGACCGCCGGTGAGCTGACCCTGGCCGAGCCC
>NZ_WWFY01001068.1:0-411 GCF_009864975.1 Pseudonocardia sp. SID8383 | reverse complement strand
AGGGCGACGTCGAGGTCCCCGGCGGCGACGGCGTCGCGCCCGGCGGCCGCGGACGGCACGTCCCGGACCTCGACGGGCAGGCCGAGCCGCTCCCCGGCGGTCGTGACCGCCGCGGCGAGCGAGGCGTCCCCGGCGACCCCGACGGTGGGACGGTCGTCGCCGCCGGAGCCGAACACCGCGTAGGCGACCATGCCGCCGACGATGACCAGCACCATGATCGCGTTGCTGATCCAGAAGCTGCGCTTGTGCACCTGCACCCGGAACTCGCGACGCGCGACGAGCGCGACCGCGCGGTGCGCGGGCAGGGTGGCGGGCCCGGTCATGCGACGACCTCCCGGTACAGATCGGTCAGCGACGGCGTGGTGACGGTGAAGCCGCGCACCGGCCCGGTGGCGAGCGCCGCGGCGAGGA
>NZ_WWFY01000106.1:0-9279 GCF_009864975.1 Pseudonocardia sp. SID8383 | reverse complement strand
GGTCGCCGTCGGTGGGTGCGGCGCCGGACAGCAGCGTCGTCGGATGCCCGTTGCGGCGGCCCTCCGGGCGCGCGGGGGTGCGGTCGTCGGCGTGGGGAGCGCTCATCGGTCCGGGACGCTAAGCGGGTCGACCGCCCCCCGACAGCGGCCGTTCGGAGCAGTAACGGCGGCCGGTCGCCTCGTCACGGTGACCGTCCGTGCACGACGACCGTTTGTCGTGCCCCTCCCGGCGGTCCTGCCGGACGCCGCCCGTCTCGTACCGGTCACCGCACGCCATCGTTGGCGTGGAAGCGTGAGCAATGCCAGCGACTGCCGGGGCGGCGACGACCGAGGCACGGCCCACGACAGCCACGAGCGGACCGGCGGCGGTGCTGGAGTCGCTGCCGCTGTCGGGGTGGCATCGGCGACTCGTCGTCCTGGGGGGATCGGGTCGTTCGTCGACCTGGACGAAGTGATCCTCGGCGGCGTGCTCGCCCCGCTCCTGGCCCGCGAGTGGGCGCTCGGCCCGGTCGGCACGGCGGCGGTGGTGTCGTCGGGCCCGGGCGTACACCGTCGCCTACCACGGTTTCGGCACGCTCGCGCCGCTGGTCCTGGTGGCCACGGGCTTCGACATCGGCGAGTCGCTCGGCTACGCCGCGCTCAGCTTCGCGGGGTACCCGCTCGGCTCGCTCGCGTCGGTCCCGCTGGTCGATCGGTTCGAGCGGAGTGGCTGATCATCGGCTCGGTGCTGGCGATCGGCGTGCTCGGCATCGTGTTCGCGGCCGGCCACGGCCGGGCCGGTCGCGGTGTTCGGCGGCGCAGCGGGGCTCATCGTGCCGCTGTGCCTCGATGTCGGCCTGCTCGGCCCGCGCTCCACCGGACTCGCGCTGGAGGAGCCGGGTCGAGGGGGCATCCTGACCGCGTGAGCCAGGCCCTCTACGAGATCACCGTCAACGCGCTGCTCGACCGCGACCGCCCGATCACCCGGGCCGACTGGGACGCCGCCGTCGCCCGGGTCGGCGGGCACCGCGTGCCGCAGCTGCTCGCCGAGCTCACCGACGCCGGGCTGGTCGGGGCGGACCTGCTGCCCGGCGCCGTCGCCGAGGCGTGGGCGTCCGCCGACCGGCCGCTGGACCGGCTCCCGGCGGCGCGCTGGCGGGAGCTGTTCGGCGACGCCGGGCTGGCCCCGCCGGCCGTCACGGATGGGTCGTCGTCCCCCTGAGGACCTTGTCGACGGCGTTGCGCGGCCCGTGCAGCGCCACCCCGACCAGGTCGAGCTCCTCGGCCCGGGCCGCGGCGACCACCGCACGGTTGTCGTGGTCGTTGCCGGTGGAGAACATCGCCGCGGTGAACACCGCCACCGGCAGCCCGCGGCCGACCGCCCGGGCCCGGCAGGCCGCGAGCGTCGTCGCGTCCCCGGCGCGGACGAGTACCGGCAGGCCGAGGGTCGGCAGGTAGGCGGTGCCGTCGGCGTCGGCGTAGGGCTCGCCGATCAGCTCGGGGACGCCGGCCGCGACCCCGGCGGCGAGGAACGCGGTCACGTTCGCGACCTGCCAGCCGAGCAGGTCGTCACGCAGCACGACGGCGATCTTGGTGGCGGGGCGTGCGGGGGAGGAGGGGAGCAGGGCGGAGAGGGTCACGTCGTCGATCCTCGACGGGCGGGCGTCCGCACTCTTGTACGTTCCTCACATGAACGGTGCCGGGCCGTGGGCGCCGGGCGAGGCCGTCACCGCCTGGCGGCCGCAGCGCGTGCCGGGCATCGCCGAGGTGCTGCACGCCCGCTTCGTCCGGCACCGGTACCCGCTGCACGCGCACTCCACGTGGACCGTCCTGATCGTCGACGACGGCGCCGTCCGCTACGACCTGGACCGGCGCCCGCACGGGACCGAGGAGGCCCCGGTGACGCTGCTGCCGCCCGGGGTCGCGCACGACGGACGTGCGGCGGGCGGCTCCGGCTTCCGTAAGCGGGTCCTCTACCTCGACCCCGCCGCGCTCGATCCCGGGGCGTCCGGGACGGGCGGGCTGGTCGGCCCCGCGGTCGACCGGCCGGGCGTGGCCGATCCCGTCCTGCGCCGCAGGCTCGACGAGCTGCACCGCACGCTGGTCGTGCCGGGGGAGGACCTGCACGCCGAGAGCAGGCTCGCGCTCGTCGCGGAACGTCTCGCCCGGCATTTGGACACGGCCGCCGGGCCCGGCCGGGCACCGGCGGACGACCTGGCCGGCCGGCTGCGGGACCTGCTCGACACCCGGCTGGTCGACGGGGTGACCCTCGCCGAGGCCGGGCGGTTGCTGCACGCCCACCCCGGCCACCTGGTCCGCACCTTCTCGCGGCGCTTCGGGCTGCCGCCGCACCGCTACCTCGACGCCCGCCGCGTCGAACGGGCGCGGTCGCTGCTGCTGGACGGGACCCCGCCGGCGGCGACGGCCGCGGCGGTGGGGTTCCACGACCAGGCACACCTGCACCGCCGGTTCGTCCGGCTGGTCGGGGTCACGCCGGGCCGCTACGCCCGCAGCGGCCCGGCGGCGGTGCGCTGAGGGTCACCAGCCCCGCGAGCGCCACTCCGGGATGCTCGGCCGCTCGGCTCCGAGCGTCGAGTCGTCCCCGTGGCCCGGGTAGAACCAGGTGTCGTCGTCGAGCCGGTCGAACACCCGCTCCTCGAGGTCGCCGATGAGCTGCGCGTTGTCCTCCGCCGACCAGGTCTTCCCCGGCCCGCCCGGGAACAGGCTGTCCCCGGTGAACAGGTGCGGCCGGTCCTCCCCGCGGTAGAGCAGCGCCAGCGAGCCCGGCGTGTGCCCGCGCAGGTGGATGACCTCCAGCTCGATCTCGCCGAAGGTGATCGTGTCGCCGTGCTTGACGAACTCGTCCATCGGGGCCGGCAGCTCCGGGGCGTCCTGCGGGTGGGCGATCAGCCGTGGCTCGAACATGCCCGCGATCGCGCCGAGTGCCTGCCAGTGGTCGGCGTGGCGGTGGGTGGTGACCAGGTGGCGCAGGTCCGGACGCTCGTCGGCGGCGCCGATGAGGTCGGCGATGCGGGTCGGCTCGGCCGCCGCGTCGATCAGCAGCGCCTCGTTGCTCCGCTTGCAGACGAGCAGGTAGGCGTTGTTGTCCATCTCGCCGACCGAGACCTTGCTGATGCTCAACCGCTCCAGGTCGCGGCGGATGGCCGCGCCGCCGGGGTCGGTGTGACCGGTGTAGTTCTCCAGGACGTCCACGAGCGGGAGGGTAGCGGCCCGCACCGACATCCCGCGGTGGGGAGAACCCGCCGGTCGCACCCACGGGGCCGCTGACGGATCGAACGGACGTGCGAGTACCGTGCAGTGCGGACCGACCGGCGCGTCCCGGTGTGCATCCACCGCGCCGGACCGCCTGCGGGGCCGGCTCGACGGGCTCGCTGTCGGTGGGGCGACCTAGCATCGGCGGCGGACGTGGGGACGAACCTCACCGGCCACAGGTGCCCGGTCGCGGAATGTCCCCAGCCCTGCGGGCGCTACGACCGGGTATCACCCGGACGGCACCGCCACCCCAGGAGGCGCGAAACGTGAGCGACCACAGCACCGACCGCCGCGACGCCGGCACCGCCCTGTCCCCGGGCGCGTCGCCGGTCCCGGACGGGCCGAAGCTGGTCGTGCGTGGCGCGCGCGAACACAACCTGCAGGGCATCGACATCGACCTGCCCCGCGACAGCATGATCGTCTTCACCGGGCTGTCCGGGTCCGGCAAGTCCAGCCTGGCGTTCGACACGATCTTCGCCGAGGGCCAGCGGCGCTACGTCGAGTCCCTCTCGGCGTACGCGCGCCAGTTCCTCGGGCAGATGGACAAGCCCGACGTCGACTTCATCGAGGGACTGTCCCCGGCGGTCTCGATCGACCAGAAGTCGACCAACCGCAACCCGCGGTCGACGGTCGGCACGATCACCGAGATCCACGACTACCTGCGGCTGCTCTACGCCCGTGCCGGCATCCCGCACTGCCCGACCTGCGGCGAGCGGATCGAGAAGCAGACCCCGCAGCAGATCGTCGACCAGGTCCTGGAGATGGAGCAGGGCAGCCGCTTCCAGGTGCTCGCGCCGGTCGTGCGCACCCGCAAGGGCGAGTTCGTCGACCTGTTCGGGAACCTGCAGGCCCAGGGCTACTCCCGCGTCCTCGTCGACGGCACGGTCCACCCGCTCTCGGACCCCCCGAAGCTGAAGAAGCAGGAGAAGCACGACATCTCCGTCGTGGTCGACCGGCTCTCGGTGAAGGCGACCGCCAAGCAGCGCCTCACCGACTCGGTGGAGACCGCGCTGCGGCTGGCCGACGGCCTGGTCGTGCTGGACTTCGTGGACCTGCCCGACGACGACCCGCAGCGCGAGCGCCGCTTCTCCGAGAAGATGGCCTGCCCGAACGGGCACACCCTCGCCGTCGACGACCTCGAGCCCCGCACGTTCTCCTTCAACTCGCCCTACGGCGCCTGCCCGGCCTGCTCCGGCATCGGCATCAAGAAGGAGGTCGACCCCGAGCTGGTCGTCCCCGACCCGGACCTGTCCCTCGGCGACGGCGCGATCGCGCCCTGGTCGTCCGGGCACAACGCGGAGTACTTCGGCCGGCTGCTGTCCGGTCTGGCCGCCGCGGTCGGGTTCCGGATGGACACCCCCTGGCGCAAGCTGCCCGCCGCCGCCCAGAAGGCGGTCCTGCACGGCAGCGACGACCAGGTCCACGTGCGCTACCGCAACCGCTACGGCCGCGAGCGCTCGTACTACGCGAACTTCGAGGGCGTCATGCCGTTCCTCGAGCGCCGCCTGGAGCAGACCGAGTCCGAGTCTCAGCGGGAGCGCTACGAGGGCTACATGCGCGACATCCCCTGCCCCGCCTGCAACGGCGCCCGGCTGCGCCCCGAGGTGCTGTCGGTGACCCTGCCGCACCGCGACCTGGGGGAGCGGTCGATCGCGCAGGTGTCGAACATGTCGGTCGCGGAGTGCTCGCAGTTCCTGAACGGCATGGTCCTCGACGACCGGCAGGCCATGATCGCCGGCGCGGTGCTCAAGGAGGTGCAGGCCCGGCTGGGCTTCCTGCTCGACGTCGGGCTGGACTACCTGTCGCTGGACCGCGCCGCGGGCACGCTGTCCGGCGGCGAGGCGCAGCGCATCCGGCTGGCCACCCAGATCGGCTCCGGCCTGGTCGGGGTCCTCTACGTGCTCGACGAGCCGTCGATCGGGCTGCACCAGCGCGACAACCGGCGGCTGATCGACACGCTGACCCGGCTCAAGGAGCTGGGCAACACCCTGATCGTCGTCGAGCACGACGAGGACACCATCCGCGCCTCGGACTGGGCGGTGGACATCGGCCCCGGCGCGGGTGAGCACGGCGGCCGCGTCGTGCACTCCGGCACCATCGCCGACCTGGAGTCGCACGACACCTCACTGACCGGTGCCTACCTATCCGGGCGCAAGTCGATCCCGCTGCCCGAGCGCCGCGAGCTCGACCACGACCGCAGGCTGACCATCGTCGGCGCCCGCGAGCACAACCTGCGCGGCATCGACGTCGACGTGCCGCTCGGCGGCCTGGTGTCGATCACCGGGGTGTCCGGGTCCGGCAAGTCGACGCTGATCAACGACATCCTCGCCACGGTGCTGGCGAACCGGCTCAACGGAGCCCGCCAGGTGCCGGGCCGGCACACCCGGATCAACGGCATCGACGAGCTCGACAAGCTCGTCCGGGTCGACCAGTCGCCGATCGGGCGGACCCCGCGGTCCAACCCGGCGACCTACACCGGCGTGTGGGACAAGGTCCGCAAGCTGTTCGCCGCGACCACCGAGGCGAAGGTCCGCGGCTACGCCGAGGGCCGCTTCTCCTTCAACGTCAAGGGCGGCCGCTGCGAGGCGTGCACCGGCGACGGCACGATCAAGATCGAGATGAACTTCCTGCCGGACGTCTACGTTCCGTGCGAGGTCTGCAAGGGAGCCCGCTACAACCGGGAGACCCTCGAGGTCCACTACAAGGGCAAGACCGTCGCCGACGTCCTCGACATGCCGATCGAGGAGGCCGCCGAGTTCTTCGAGCCGATCACCTCGATCGCCCGCTACCTGCGGACCCTGGTCGACGTCGGCCTCGGCTACGTCCGGCTCGGGCAGCCCGCGCCGACGCTGTCCGGCGGTGAGGCCCAGCGCGTCAAGCTCGCCAGTGAGCTGCAGAAGCGCAGCAACGGCCGCACCGTCTACATCCTCGACGAGCCGACCACCGGTCTGCACTTCGAGGACATCCGCAAGCTCCTCGCCGTCATCCAGGGGCTGGCGGACAAGGGCAACACCGTGATCGTGATCGAGCACAACCTCGACGTCATCAAGACCTCGGACTGGGTCATCGACATGGGCCCGGAGGGCGGCTCGGGCGGCGGGACCGTGGTGGCCCAGGGGACGCCGGAGCAGATCGCGGCACACCCCGACAGCCACACCGGCCGGTTCCTGCGCGACCTGGTCACCCCGGACGACACGCCGGTCAAGCCGGTCCGGCGGCGGACCTCGTCGTCGAACGGCAACGGCACCGCGGGCGCGGGGCGGCCGGCGACCGCACGGCGCAGCCGGGCCAAGGCCGCCAGCGCGGGCTGAGCCCGGCCCCGGCCCGGGGTCCGCGCAGGTCCCGGCCCGGACCCCGCGTTCCCGGCGCACCGGCGGCCTGTTACCCTCGGGAATGCGACCACCCGGGATCGCGTTGACACGTGTGTTCCGGGCGTCAAGTGGAGCCCCGCTCCCACCCGCGCCGTGATCGTAACGGTGTCCGGGTCCATGGTCCGGCTTCGCGGCAGCATTCTGTCGCGGGCCGATCAACGGGTCTTCGCTTGTCGTCGCCGGCAGCAGGTAGTAGCGACACAGCGAGTCACACAGGAGACCCCATCAGCACAGAGCCCCGCATCAACGACCGCATCCGCGTGCCCGAGGTCCGCCTCGTGGGCCCGAACGGCGAGCAGGTCGGGATCGTGCGCATCGAGGACGCCCTCAAGCTGGCCCAGGACGCCGACCTCGACCTCGTCGAGGTCGCCGGCCAGGCCCGCCCGCCGGTCTGCAAGCTCATGGACTACGGAAAGTTCAAGTACGAGAGCGCGCAGAAGGCCCGGGAGTCCCGGCGCAACCAGCAGCTCACCGTGATCAAGGAGCAGAAGCTCCGGCCGAAGATCGACAAGCACGACTACGAGACGAAGCGCGGTCACGTCATCCGCTTCCTCGAAGGCGGCAACAAGGTCAAGGTCACGATCATGTTCCGTGGTCGCGAGCAGTCGCGTCCCGAGCTGGGCTACCGCCTGCTCCAGCGCCTGGCCGAGGACATCGGTGACATGGCCGTCGTCGAGGCCGCTCCGAAACAGGACGGCCGCAACATGACGATGGTGCTGGCACCGACCAAGAAGCCGGCGTCGCGCAAGACGACGGCGGCAGCCAGCTCCGACGCCCCGGCAGACGCCGAGGCGTGAGGTCCCGCTCCCGTGCCCGGCCGCAGCCGGGCACGGGAGGGACACGCAGTACCCGCACCGACCCCCGGAACCTCGGGGGCCGACATCGAACGGATACGTCATGCCGAAGAACAAGACGCACAAGGGGACCGCGAAGCGCGTCCGCATCACCGGTGGCGGCAAGCTCATGCGCCAGCAGGCCGGGCTGCGGCACCGTCTCGAGGTCAAGTCGCGCAAGGAGAAGCGCGACCTGTCGGGCACCGTCGAGCTCGCCAAGGCCGATGTGAAGCGCGTCAAGAAGCTGCTCGGTCACTGACCTTCCGCCCCTTTCACGAACCCCGGCACGCCGTACCCCCATCGCGGTAGTGCCGGAGAAGCCCCAGGAGATACCCCATGGCACGCGTGAAGCGCTCCGTGAACGCCCAGAAGAAGCGCCGCACCACGCTGGAGTCGGCCGCCGGCTACCGCGGGCAGCGCTCGCGGCTGTACCGCAAGGCCAAGGAGCAGATGCTCCACTCGATGAACTACGCCTACCGGGACCGTCGTGCGCGCAAGGGCGACTTCCGGCAGCTGTGGATCACCCGTATCAACGCCGCGGCCCGCGCCAACGACATGACCTACAACCGGTTCATCCAGGGCCTGAAGGCCGCCGGTGTCGAGGTCGACCGCAAGAACCTCGCCGAGATCGCCGTCAGCGACCCGGCCGCCTTCGCCGCGCTCGTCGCGGTGGCGAAGGAGAACCTGCCGGTCGGCACCGAGCAGGGTTCCGCGGCCTGAGGTGACCCGAGGCGACATCGAGTCGCGCGGCGCCGGCGAGCGCTCCGCGGACTCCACGCCCGGTACCGAACGCACTCCCCGCGTTGCAGCAGCACGCAAGCTGCTGCGGCGCGCGGGGCGCGATCGGGCCGGGCGTTTCCTCGTGGAGGGCGCCCAGGCCGTCCGCGAGGCCCTCGCCGCCGTGACGGTGCACGAGCTGTTCGTCACCGCCGTCGCCGCCGAGCGCCACCCCGAGCTGGTCGAGGCCGCGGAGCGCTCCGGCGCCCGCGTGTCCCCGGTGACGGACAAGGCCGCCGCGGGTCTGTCCGAGACGGTCACCCCGCAGGGGATCGTCGCCGTCTGCGACCTGCTCGACGTCCCGGTCGCCACCGCGCTGGCCGGGGTCCCCGGATTCGTCACGGTCTGCGACGGCATCTCCGACCCCGGCAACGTCGGCACCGTGATCAGGGTCGCCGACGCGGCGGGCTGCGACGCGGTCCTCCTGGCGGGGGACACCGTCGACCCGCACAACGGCAAGGCCGTGCGGGCCTCCACCGGCAGCGTGTTCCACCTGCCGCTGGCCCGCGACCGGGACGCGCCCGCCGTCGTCGAGATGTGCCGCGCGGCCGGGCTGACCACGCTCGTCGCCGACGGGCACGGCGAGGTCGACCTGCACGATCCCGCCGTCACCCCGACCCTCGCCGGGCCCGTCGCCTGGATCCTCGGCAGCGAGGCGCACGGCCCGTCGGCCGAGGTGCACGCCGCCGCCGACCATCGGGTCCGCGTCCCGATCCACGGCCGCGCCGAGTCGCTGAACCTCGCCACCGCCGCGGCGATATGCCTGTACGCGACGGTCGGGGCCCGCGCGGGCGTCGCCCCGCGGCTGTCCCCGGCGCGCGACTGAAACCGCCTCGCGGCCGCCCTCTACGATCGTGGGCACCATGAGTGAGAACGACACGGCGAGCCCTCTCGACCCGGATGCACTGAAGGCCGCGGTGGAGGCCGCCCGCACGGCGTTCGACGAGGCGGGCGACCTCGACGCGCTGGCCGCGGCGAAGCCCGCGCACCTCGGCGACCGCGCCCCGATCCCGATGGCCCGCCGGTCGCTCGGGCAGCTGCCCGGC
>NZ_WWFY01001067.1:0-959 GCF_009864975.1 Pseudonocardia sp. SID8383 | reverse complement strand
ACGCCTACCTCGACGCCCTCGCCGAGCACCGCCGCGCCCGCGGCCTGCCCGCGTTGTCGGTGGCGTGGGGCCCGTGGGACGGCTCCGGCATGGTCGCCGACGCCGCCGAGGTCGCCGCCCGCGTACGGCGCGGCGGCTTCGCACCGCTCGACCCGGAGACGGCGGCGGTCGCGCTGCTGCGGGCCGTCGACGGGAGCCGGGAAGGTGGGGAGACCACCCTCGCGATCGCCGACATGGACTGGGAGCGGTTCCTGCGCGCGTTCGGGTCCGTCCGGCCGATGCCGCTGGTCGCCGATCTCCCCGAGGTCGCCCGGCTCGCCGCCCCCACCACCGGTGGGGACACCGGTACCGGGCTGCGGGGCCGGCTCGCGGCCCTGCCCGACGACGAACGCCTCGGCGTCGTGCTCGACGTACTGCGCACCCAGGTCGCGGCCGTGCTCGGACACGCCGACCCGCGCACCGTCGACGACGACCGCGCGTTCCGCGACCTCGGCTTCGACTCGCTGACCATCCTGGAGCTGCGCAACGCGCTCAACGCCGCCACCGGGCTGTCGCTGCCCGCGACGCTGGTCTACGACCGGCCCACCCCGCGGGAGATGGCCGGGTTCCTGCTCGGCGAGCTGCTCGGCACGCTGCCCGAGCAGCGGGGCCCGGTCCGCACGAGCGCCGCCGTGGACGACCCGATCGTCGTCGTCGGGATGGCCTGCCGGTTCCCCGGCGGGGTCCGCACCCCCGAGGACCTGTGGGAGCTCGTGGCCCGCGGCGATGACGGCATCACCGGGTTCCCCGACGACCGCGGCTGGGACCTCGCCGCGCTCGGCGACGGGGCCTCGGCCACGCTGCGGGGTGGGTTCCTGGACGGCGTCGCGGACTTCGACGCCCGGTTCTTCGGCATCTCCCCCCGCGAGGCGCTCGCCATGGACCCCCAGCAGCGGCTGCTGCTGGAGACCACCTGGGAG
>NZ_WWFY01001066.1:0-872 GCF_009864975.1 Pseudonocardia sp. SID8383 | reverse complement strand
CGCCGGGCGCGGCCGCCCCGGCGGTCCCGGTTCCGTCCTCGCCGAGCGCGCGCAGCAGGTCCTCGCGTGCCCGGGCGACCCGGGACCGGATGGTGCCGACCGGGCAGCCGCAGACCTGCGCGGCCTCGGCGTAGCCCAGGTCCAGGACCTGGGTCAGGACGAACGCCTCACGACGGTCGTCGGGCAGCGCGTCGACCAGCGTCCGCAGCAGGACGGCCTCCTGCGCGCCGGTGCGGGGCACCGCGCGCTCCAGCACCTCCTGGGTGTCCTCGCCCAGGTCCCGCACGCGGGGCCGGCGGACCGCGGTGCGCACCGCGTCGACGGCGACCCGGCGGGCGACCGACAGCAGCCAGGTGCGCGCGGTGGAGCGGCCCGCGAACGAGGGCAGCGACCGCAGGGCCCGCAGGAACGTCTCCTGGGTGAGGTCCTCGGCGTCGTCGCGGCCGAGGTGGACGAGGAAGCGGTGGACGTCGACCTGGGTCGCCCGCACGAACTCCGCGAGCGCGGCTGTGTCACCGGCACCCGCGGCCAACGCCCACGCCGTCACGGTGGCGTCGTCGTGGCGTTCGGGCACGCTGGTCACGGTAGCCGTCGGCCGTGCGGGGCAGAAGCCCGACCCGGTCACCGTCCGCTCGGTGGGAGCACGGTGTGTGACCGGATCGATGCTGTCCGGACGCTACCGTCGCAGGGTGTCCGACATGTGGGTCAGCTGGTCCGGGGGCAAGGACGCGGCGACGGCGCTGGCCGCCGCGCGGCGGGCCGGAGCGCGGGTGACCGGGCTGCTCAGCACCGTCACGGCAGGGCCCGGTGGCGCGGAGATCGCGGTGCACGGCGTGGGGGCCGCGCTCGTCGCCGCCCAGGCCGACGCGCTG
>NZ_WWFY01001065.1:0-996 GCF_009864975.1 Pseudonocardia sp. SID8383 | reverse complement strand
AGCAGGGGTAACGGAGGAGCGAGCAGCCGGGCCGTCGGGAGGCCGGCCCCGGTGCCGGTCAGGGCCCGCCACCGGGATCGGCCCGGCGCCGCGGGCAGTGTCAGCACCGCCAGCGCGAGCAGGGCGGGGACCGCCGCGCCCTGCGCTGTCCCGGGCAGTGTGCTCAGCACGGCACACCGACCCCGCGCTCGCGCAGCAGCGTGGCGAGCTCGTCGCGGCCCGGTCCGGCCCCGCTGCCGCGGCTCCAGGCGGCCGTGACGCGGGGGGTGCCGTCGTCGGAGCGGCCCAGCACGCCGATCTCGTCGAGCGTCCGGCCGGCGCCGGGGCGGCGTCGCATGTGCAGTACGACCTGGACGGCGGCGGTCAGCTGCCCGTCGAGCGCGGCGGGGGACATGCCGCCGAGCCCGGCCAGCGCGCGCATCCGGGCCGGGATCTCGCGGACCGAGTTGGCGTGCACGGTGCAGCCGCCACCGTCGTGACCGGTGTTCATCGCGGCCAGCAGGTCGCACACCTCGGCGCCGCGGACCTCGCCGACGACCAGCCGGTCCGGACGCATCCGCAACGCCTGACGCACCAGCTCGCGCAGCGGCACGCCACCCGAGCCCTCGATGTTCGGCGGTCGGGCGACCAGCCGCACGACGTGCGGATGGCGCGGGGAGAGCTCCTCGGCGTCCTCGACGGTGATGAGCCGCTCGCCCGGATCGACCGCGCCCAGCAGCGAGTTGAGCAGCGTGGTCTTGCCACTGCCCGTCCCACCGGCCACGAGCACGGCCAGCCGGGCGGCGACGATCGCGCGCAGCAGGGCCTCGCCGGTCGCGTCGAGGGTGCCGGTCCGCCGGAGCGCGGCCAGGTCGTGTCCGGCGGGGCGCAGCACCCGCAGCGAGATCGCGGTCCCGGCGGCCGCCACCGGTGGCAGGACGGCGTGCAGCCGGACCCCGGCATCGGGGAGCCTGCCGTCGACGCAGGGACTCGCGTCGTCGAGCCGGCGGCCTGCGG
>NZ_WWFY01001064.1:0-1325 GCF_009864975.1 Pseudonocardia sp. SID8383 | reverse complement strand
TGTCGGTCCGGTCCCCGCTGTCGGACCGGGGGCCGTCGGACGCGGTGCTGCCCGTGCTGACCGCGTCGTCGGTGCGCTCGTCGCGGGTGACCGGCGCGTCGGCCGCCTCCGCGGGCGAGGTCTCCGGAACCCGGGTAGCGGTGTCGGAGGCGGTTGCGCCGGTCGGCGTGGCCGCCTCCCGCGTGTCGGTCGTCGACGGCGTCACGGCAGGCGCGTCACCGGCCGGCTCGGCCTGCACCGCGGCCGGCTGCGCGACGTCCTGGGGCTCGACGGCCGCGGACCGCTCGGACGGGCGGTCGTGCGACGGGCGCTCCTGACGGACGCGGTACGGGCGGTCCCCCCGGTCCCGGGACGGGCTGCGCCGGTCCTCGCCACGATCGTCGCGACCGCGGGGCGCGCGGTCGTCACGGTTCCGGTAGGGACGGGCACCACGGTCGTCCCCGCGCTGCGGACGGGGGCCACGGTCGTCACGGTTACCGAAGGGTCGGCCGCCGCGGTCGTCACGGTCCCGGGACGGGCGGCCGGCCCGGTCGTCGCGATCGCGGAACGAACGGCCGCCACGGTCGTCGCCGCGCTGCGGACGGGCGCCACGCTCGTCGCGGTCCCGGAAGGAACGGGCACCGCGGTCACCGGACGGACGTCCCCCGCGGTCGTCACGGTCACGGAACGAACGGCCGCCGTGGTCGTCGTCGCGCTGCGGACGAGGGGCCCGGTCGTCACGGCCACCGAAGGAACGGCCGCCGCGGTCGTCCCGGTCACGGAACGAGCGGGCACCGCGGTCGTCACGGTCCCCGGACGGGCGACCGCCCCGGTCGTCGCCGCCGCGGAACGGACGGCCGCCGCGGTCGTCACGGTCACGGGCGGGACGGCGGTCGTCACGGCCGCCGGAGGAGCGACCGTCACGGCCCCCGGACGGACGTCCCCCGCGGTCGTCGCGACCGGGGAAGGAACGACCGCCACGGTCGTCGCGACCGGAGAACGAGCGGCCATCACGGTCGTCACGGCCGGAGAACGAGCGGCCATCACGGTCGTCACGGCCGGAGGAGGGACGACCGGCGCGGTCCCGGAACGAGCGCCCGCCGCGGTCGTCGTCGCGCTGCGGACGGGCGCCACGGTCGTCGCGGTCACGGTAGGGACGGCGGTCCTCACGGCCCGCGGAGGGCCGGCCACCGCGTTCGTCACCGCCACCCCGGAACGAGTCGCGCCGGCCGGTGCCACCGGAACGGCGGTCGTCGTCACGGGCGGGGCGACGGTCGGCGTCGCGACGCGGCCCGCGGTCGGAGCGGTCCTCGCCGCGGAAGCCGCTGTCGCGCCGGCCGGTGTCG
>NZ_WWFY01001063.1:0-1022 GCF_009864975.1 Pseudonocardia sp. SID8383 | reverse complement strand
GCTCGGCCGCCGACCGCGCCACCCGCGCCCGCATCGACGGCGAGCCCGAACCGCCCGCCGGCGCCGACCCCGAGGAGCTGCTGGCCCTCGGCGAGTCCCTCGGCTACACGGCCGAGGGCACCTGGGGCACCGGGGCGACGGTCGAGCTGCTGTTCTCCCGGCCCGGCGTCGACCCCGGCCCGCTGCACCGCGCGAGCACGGACCCGACCGGCCCCGCGTTCCACCGCCCGGCCCCGTTCCGGGACGTCGACGCCCTGGTCGGCGCCCTGCGCGAGCACCTGCGCGACCTGCTCCCGGACTGGATGGTGCCCGCCGCCGTCGTCCCGCTGCCGTCGGTGCCGGTACTGGCCAACGGCAAGACCGACCGGGCCGCGCTGCCCGCCCCCGACCTGTCCGCGCAGGTCCGCGGCACCCGTCCCGGCACACCACGCGAGGCGCTGCTCTGCGACCTCGTGTCGGAGGTCCTCGGGGTGCCCGGCTTCGGCGTCGACGACGACTTCTTCGCCCTCGGCGGCGACTCGGTCCTGTCGATCCGGCTGGTCGTGCGGGCCCGCGAGTCCGGCCTGCTGGTCACCCCGCGGCAGGTCTTCACCCACCGCACCGTCGCCGAGCTCGCGCCGCTCGTGACCGAGCACCACGCCGTCGCCGCGCCCACCGGGCCCGACACGACCGTCCTCGACGACGCCGCGGCCGCCGTGCTCGGCCCCGTCACCCTCGCCGGGCCGGTGTCCCCGCTGCAGGAGGGCTTCTTCTTCCACGCCGCGCTCGACCCGGCCGACACCTCCTACGTCGTGCAGGAGGTCCTCGACCTGCCCGCCGACGTCGACCCGGGCACCCTGCGCGCCGCGCTGTCCGACCTGCTCGACCGGCACCCGCAGCTGCGTGCCGGGTTCGCCCAGCGCGCCGACGGCCGCGTCGTCCAGGGCGTCGCCGACCGCGTCACGCTGCCGTGGACCGAGCACGACGTGCGCGGCACCGACCCGGCCGCCGTGCTCGACGCCGAGCGGGCCCGCCCGTTCGAC
>NZ_WWFY01001062.1:0-1802 GCF_009864975.1 Pseudonocardia sp. SID8383 | reverse complement strand
GGTCGGCGAACGCCCTGGCCAGACGGTTGGTGCGGGCGTCGAACTCCGCGCGGGTGCGCACCACACCGGGGCCGTCCGCGGTGTCCTCGGTGACCAGCGGGCGGTCCGGGTCGGCGGCGACGAGCGCCCGCAGCCGGGCGGCGAGCGCGGTCGCGCCGGCGGGCACCTCGGGCTCGGGGAAGCGGGGCTCGCGGAGTGCGGTCATGCGGTCCTCCCGGTGGTGCCGGTGACGGCGGCGTCGAGACGCTCGTCGTCGGGGACCGGTCCGCGGGCCAGCACGTACCGGGCCGCCAGCAGCGAGACGAGCACGATCACCAGCGAGTACCCCACGACGGGCACGATCGACCCGGTCGCGGCCAGCAGCGACTGCCCGACGAGCGGGGCGGTGCCGCCGAACAGCGTGCCCGCCAGCGCGTAGGACAGCGAGATCGCGGTGTAGCGCATCCGCGCGGGGAACGCCTCGGCCAGCATCCCGGCGAGGATCGCGTAGTACATCGTGTGCGGCAGCGTCGCGAGCGCCATGCCGAGCGCGGCCAGCCCGAAGCTGCCGGTGGAGATCAGCCAGAACATCACCGGGAACAGCGGCAGCTCGATCAGCAGCAGCGCGGTGACGACCTTCCGCGGGTTCCACCAGGTCGCCATGAACGCCCCGAGCGGCTGGGTGAAGAACTGCACGGTCGAGCTGATCAGCACGACGTTGAGGAACACCTGGCGGTCGAAGCCGAGGTCGTTGACCGCCCAGGACAGCGCGAACGTGTTCTTGAAGTACGCGGCCGCGGCCACCAGTGCGCACGCTCCCACCGAGACGACCACCAGCATCGTCCGCTCCCGCAGCAGCTCCGCGAGCGGGAACCGCGCCGTCGTGCCGCGCGACCGCATCGCGACCAGCGCCGGGCTCTCCTCGATCCGCAGCCGGATCACCAGCCCGACGACGACCAGCGCCGCCGACACGAGGAACGGCACGCGCCAGCCCCAGGACAGGAAGGCGTCCTCCGGCAGCATCGCGACGAGCGCGAACGAGCCGGTGGCGAGCATCTGCCCCGCCGGACTGCCCTGCTGGGCGAAGGCGCCGTAGAGGATCCGGCGGTTCTTCGACGCGTGCTCCGAGGCGATCAGCACCGCGCCGCCCCACTCCCCGCCGACGGCGAGCCCCTGTACGAGCCGGGCCACGACCAGCAGCACCGGGGCGAGGACGCCGATGTCGTCGTGGACGGGCAGCAGCCCGATCGCGAGCGTCGAGACGCCCATCAGCAGCAGCGTCGCGACCAGCGCGGTCTTGCGGCCGAGCCGGTCACCGAGGTGGCCGAAGACGATCCCGCCGATCGGCCGGGCGAGGAACCCGACCCAGAACGTGGCGAACGAGGCCAGCACACCGGCGGCGGGGGAGGCGTTCGGGAAGAACAGCGGCCCCAGCACCAGCGCGGCGGCGGTGCCGTAGATGTAGAAGTCGTACCACTCGATGGTGGTGCCGACGAACGAGGCGATCCCCGCCTTGCGGCGCATCGACGGTGTGCTCGTGCTCAACCCGGTGCCCCCTTGCACTCGTCGTGGAGCGACGGTCGCGACCACGCCGTCGTGACCACCGCCACGCAACGGTAGAACAGCATTGGGACTCCATCGGGACGCTCTTGCTTCCGTTCCTGTCGTCGGATCGACATGATCGGAGGGTGGAGCTACGGCAGCTGGAGTCGTTCGTCGTCGTCGCCGAGGAGCTGCACTTCGGTCGGGCCGCGGCCCGCCTGCAGGTCTCGGGCCCGCCGCTGTCCCAGCAGATCCGCAGGCTCGAACGCGAGGTCGGCGCC
>NZ_WWFY01001061.1:0-1702 GCF_009864975.1 Pseudonocardia sp. SID8383 | reverse complement strand
CGGGGCCCGCCCGCGCCGACCCCACCGGTGTCCTCGCCGGCCCCATCGGTCGCCCGCCCGGCGTGGACGCCACCCCGGGCCCCGGCCGCGAACCGGTCGGACAGCCGGTCGCGCAGCCGGAACAGCCGGTCCCGGCGGGAGGCGGCGCGCACGAACGCGAGCACCGGCCACCCCCGCTCACGGGCGATCACCCGTAGCTCCCGGTCCGGGTTCACGACGGACGGCTGCCCGACCGCCTCCAGCAGCGGCAGGTCGGTGATCGAGTCGGTGTAGGCGGCGCACCGCGCGAGGTCGAGTCCCAGCTCCTCGGCGATCTCCCGGGCCGCGACGGCCTTGCCCTCCCCGTAGCAGTAGAACGCGATCTCCCCGACGTAGCGGCCGTCCTCGATGTGCATCCGGGTCGCCCGGAAGCGCGTGATCCCGACCAGCTCGGCGATCGGCTCGACGACCTCCAGCCCCGACGCCGACAGCAGCACGATCTCCGCCCCCTGCGCACGGTGGTGCTCGATCAGCCGGACCGCCTCGGGGTAGACGAGCGGGCCCACGATCTCCTGCAGCGTCTCGGCGACGATCGCGCGGACCCGCGCCACCTCCCAGCCCTGACAGATCAGCACCATCCGCCGGCGCAGGGTGTCCATCGTGGACGCGTCCGCCCCGGCGAGCACGAGCAGCAGCTGAGCCCACGCCCCGCGCAGGACGGTCGAGCGGTCGATCAGACCGGCGCGGGCGAACGGACGCGCGAACGCCAGCGCACTCGACCCGGCGATGATCGTGTTGTCGAGGTCGAGGAACACCGCCCGGGGGCCGGCGGTCCGGTCCGGTGCGACGGGGGCTGTGGAGAACTCGGGCACGACGTCCAGCCTGCCCGAACCGGGACGCGCCTCGTCCCCGGTCCCCGACTCTTCCACACCCCGCCGACCGTCGGCCCCACGACGGGCGCCGCCCGTCCCCGCACCGCCCGGCCGGGGGTACGAGCAGGCCGATGACCGGCAGCGGAGGGTGATCGAACGTACGCGACCGGTCGCCCGGACGCGCCCACCGGTCAGTGGCGGAGTTCACCCCGTCGGGGTCGAGAGCGACGTCGCCGCCGGTACCGGTCGGCGCAGGCCACGGCCGGAGTATGGGCGCGACCGGCATGTTCCGGCTACAGTTGACCGAGCTCGGACGTGGTCCGAGCGGGTTCAGCTCGACCCCCCGGGGCTGAACCGCCCGACGGCCCCCGCCAATCCCCCCTGGCGGGGGTCGTCCTACGTCCGGGGTCGGACGACACGGTCGTGTCGGTCGCCCGCCTCCCCGGTGAGCTGCCCGCCGCTCCGGTTCTGCTCCTCCGTGGCGCGCCCGCGAGGGCCCTCCCCCGTGCTCCATCCTCCCGCACGACACCGACGGAACCCGTGGGTTGTCCACAGGCCGGGCCGTTTCCACGACGTTGTCCACAGGCCGGCGATCGGGGCCGGCGGGGCCCTCCCGGGACCGCACGCTCGACACCGGGGCCCGCACCGGCGGGCCGGTGTGGAGGACGACGCGATGGACCGGCGCTGCCTGATCGTGGCCGACGATCCCGAGCTGCTCGACGCGCTGCTGCGACTCGCCGCGGCAGCCGACATGGACGCCCAGCGCGCGGTCGACGCGGCCGACGCCCGCCGTGCGTGGGCCCGCGCACCGGTCGTGTTGCTCGACCGGGCCGGGGCCCGGCGCTGCGGCG
>NZ_WWFY01001060.1:0-1763 GCF_009864975.1 Pseudonocardia sp. SID8383 | reverse complement strand
GCCGCCGGCGACCACCGCCCGGGCCGAGGCGGGCGACCTCGTGCCGCACCCGGCCGTCGTCGCGGGGCCGGGGTCGATCGGTCCGGGGACCGTCACCGAGACCACCGGCGCGGGCCTGTGCACGGCCGGGTTCGTGTTCACCGCGGGCGAGCGCACCTTCCTCGGGCAGGCCGCGCACTGCGGCGGCACCGGCGGCGAGACCGAGACCGACGGCTGCACCTCCGACGCGGTGCCGCTGGGCACCCCGGTGCTGGTGCACGGCCGCGACGGCACGGTCACCGGGACGCTGGCGTGGAGCTCGTGGAACACCATGCAGGCCCGCGGGGAGCGCGACCCCGACGTCTGCGCCTACAACGACCTCGCACTCGTCGAGCTGCCCGCGGGCGCCCGCCCGTCGGTGGGTGCCGCGGTGCCGTTCTTCGGAGGTCCCGGCGCGGTCCGCACCGCGCCGCTGCCCGCCGGCACCCCGGTCTACGGCCTGACCAACCCACCCGGCGCCGGCGGCGTCCGCACGGTCGGGGTGCGCGCCGGTGCGGCCGCCGCCGAGGTCGGTGGCGGGTGGGGGCACGCGGTGTTCGCCGTGCAGGACGGCGTCGCCGGGGAGTCGGGCAGCCCGCTGCTCGACGCGCAGGGCCGCGCGATCGGCGTGCTGTCCAGCCTCACCACCATCGAGGACCTGCCCAGCATCGAGTACACCGACCTGGCGAGGGCGTTGGACTACGCAGCCCGCACCGACGGTCCGGCCGGTCTGACGCTCGCCGGCGGGCCCGCGTTCACCGCGGCCCCGGCCGGGGTGGACCCGCGCGCGCTGGCCACACCCGCCGGGCCCGGGCTCGGCTGAGCCGCGCTCAGGCGTAGACCGACGGGTCGAGCGTGCCGATGTAGGGCAGGTCGCGGTAGCGCTCGGCGTAGTCGAGGCCGTAGCCGACGACGAACTCGTTCGGGATGTCGAAGCCGACGTACCGGACCGGGACGTCGACCTTCACCGCGTCCGGCTTGCGGAGGAGCGTCACGACCTCCAGCGACGCGGGCGAGCGGGTCTGCAGGTTGCCCAGCAGCCAGTTCAGGGTCAGCCCCGAGTCGATGATGTCCTCGACGATCAGAACGTGCCGCCCGGCGATGTCGCGGTCGAGGTCCTTGAGGATCCGCACGACACCCGACGACGAGGTCGACGAGCCGTAGGAGCTGACCGCCATGAACTCGAGCTGGGCCGGGATGGGCAGCGCGCGGGCGAAGTCGGTCATGAACATGACGGCGCCCTTGAGGACGCCGATCAGCACGAGGTCGGACTCGCGGCCGTCGCGCACGAGGTCGGCGTAGTCACCGGCGACCTGCTGCGCCAGCTCCGCGGTCTTCTCGCGCACCTGCTCCTCGGTGACCAGCACCGAGGAGATGTCCCCGTCGTACACCCGACCCCCTCGCACGGACCGTGTGACGGCCCGGTCGACGCCTCCACCGGACCCGCGGTCACGCCCGGTCACGCGGCCGGCTGCGGCGGCGCAGCACGAGCCTGCCACGGGCGCGGGTCAGCACCAAGCCGCCGCCCACCGCCGGTCCGCCCTGCCCGCGCCAGGCTCCGACGAGGTCGTCGGCCGCCCGCAGCTGCGCGTCGGTGAGGGCCCGCGCGCCCGCTCCGGCGAGCCATTCCCGCAGGACCCGGCGCCGTACGGCGGGCTCGGCAGCGGCCAGTACACCGGTGTCGAGCGCGGTGCCGAGGGCCTCCCCGACCCCCGCCGCGGCCCCGGTCGGGTCGGTCACGGCGG
>NZ_WWFY01001059.1:0-1858 GCF_009864975.1 Pseudonocardia sp. SID8383 | reverse complement strand
CGCAGGAACGCCCGCAGCCAGGGCTCGGTGCGGTCGCGGCGGTCCCGTGCCACCGCGACCGCGCCCGGACCGGTGCTCACCGCAGCAGGTCCGGGGTCTCCCACTCCTCGCCCAGCACGTGGTGGTCCAGGAACGCCCACACCGTCCGGTACCAGACCTTCGCGTGGTTCGGCGCGAGCACCCAGTGGTTCTCGTCGGGGAAGTACAGGAACCGGTGCGGGTTCGCCGCCGGGTCGGCCTGCCGCGACACCAGGTCCCACCAGAGCCGCAAGCCCTCGCCGATCGGGACGCGGTGGTCGCGGTCGCCGTGGATCACGAGCATCGGGGTGACGATCGCGTCGGCGTGGTGGTGCGGGCTGTGGGCCTGCGCCATCTCCGGGGTCATCTCGGTGAGCCAGTAGTCGGCGTGGTCGGTCGTGGGTCCGAACTGGTCGAGCGCCCACAGGCTGGCGTGGGTGACGACCGCAGCGAACCGGTCGGTGTGCCCGGCGACCCAGTTGGCCATGTAACCGCCGAAGGACCCGCCCATCGCCGCGGTGCGGGTGCCGTCGATCTCCGGCCGGGCGACGGCGGCATCGGTGGCCGCCATCAGGTCGGTGAACGGCGTCCCGCCCCAGGCGCCCCAGCCCCGCTGGACGAAGTCCTGGCCGTAGCCGGTCGACAGCGCCGGGTCGGGCAGCAGCACGGCCCAGCCGCGGGCGGCCATCAGCCACGGGTTCCACCGCCACGACCAGGCGTTCCAGCTGGCCAGCGGGCCGCCGTGGATCCACAGCAGCAGCGGCACCGGGTGCGCGGCGTCGGCGCCGTCGGGCAGGACCAGCCAGGCGCGGACCCGGGTGCCGTCGGCGGCGGTGGTCTCGAGCTCGGTGAGGGTGCCCGGCAGCGCGGGCGCCTGCGCCGGCGCGGGCAGCAGCTCCGGCTCGGCGTCGCGGCCGTCGGCGGACACCCGGACCGGGGTCGGGGGAGCGTCGTAGGCGTGGCGCACGGCGTAGACCCACCGCCCGTCCGGCGACGGGCACGGGTCGGAGTAGGTGCCGTGGTCGCCGGTCAGGCGGGTGACGGTGTCGTCCTGCGGTGTCGGGCCCGGCACGACCCGGAACAGCGGGCCGCGACCGTCCTCGTCGGCGGTCACGACGAGCGCGGCCGAGTCGTGCGTCCAGCGCGCCGAGGTGGGCCAGCGGTCCCAGCCGGGCGCGACCGGGCGCGGCTCGCCGCCGTCGAGCGGGATCAGCACGAGCTCGATCCGCGGCGCGGTCTCCGGGGTGGACACCCGCTCGCGCAGGGCGACGACGGTGCGCCCGTCGGGGCTGATCCGGGGCGCGCCGTACTCGTGGCCGTCGTCGGTGGTGAGGTCGGTGCGCGCGCCGGTGACGGTGTCGACGACGACGAGCCCGGGGCGCCAGGTGCCGTGCCCGTGCGCACGGTGCCAGCCGGTGACCACGCGCACCCCGTCGGGGGAGACGGCGAAGGAGGTCTCGTCCAGTGCACGGCCGGGCGCGGGGGTGAGGTCCGTCCAGGGGTCGGCGTCGGTCCCGTCCGGTTCCCCGGAGCCGCCACGGGGGACATCGGCGCGGGGCGTGGCGAGCAGCAGCCGCTCCTCGTCCGGGCCGAGGTCGTGGTCCCAGTGCCGCACCGGGTAGCCGGTGTGCAGGATCGCGGTGACCTTGCCCTCGGTGCGGGCGGTGCGCCGCCGCTCGTCGTCGGCGGTGGTGAGCGACCCGGGCAGGGTCGGTGCGGAGACGACCACCGTCCCCGCGTCGGCCGCGACGGCGACGTCCGAGATGCCACCGGGGCGCGCCCCCGCCGGTTCGGCCTCGCCGCCGGCGGCCGGCAGCCGCCACAGCGAGGTCGGCGGCTC
>NZ_WWFY01001058.1:0-1900 GCF_009864975.1 Pseudonocardia sp. SID8383 | reverse complement strand
GGACAGGAAGCCCCGCTGCGGGGCGAGCGGCTCCGCGACGACGTCGGCGGCCAGCAGCGGGACCGTCCCGAGCCCGCAGGCGTGGTGCAGCTCCGGCAGCGCCCCGGCCAGCGCGAGTCCGGCGGCGAGCCCGACGCTCGACTCCACCGCCGAGGACACGACGACCGGCAGCCCGACCTCCTCGGCGATCCGCAGGGCCCGGCGCACCCCGCCCAGCGGCGACGCCTTCAGCACGACGACGTCGGCCGCCCCGGCCCGCACCACCCGCATCGGGTCCTCGGCGCGGCGGATCGACTCGTCGGCGGCGATCGGCACGTCCACCTTCCGGCGGACGGCGGCGAGGTCCTCGACCTCCCAGCAGGGCTGCTCGACGTACTCCAGTCCCCCGGCGGCCCGGTCCAGCTCGCCGATCGCGGCGACGGCCGTGTCGACGTCCCAGGCGGCGTTGGCGTCCACCCGGACCAGCCCGGCGGGGCCGAGCGCGTCGCGGACGGCGGCGACGCGCTCGATGTCCCCGGACAACGGGGCACCGGCGTCGGCGACCTTGACCTTCGCGGTGGTGCAGCCGGAGGCGCGCACGATCCGCTGCGCGTGCTCGGGGCCGACGGCGGGCACGGTGCAGTTGACCGGCACGCGGTCGCGCACCGGCTCCGGCCAGCCCACCTGGGCCGCCTCGCGGGCCGCGGCCAGCCATGCGACGGCCTCGCGGTCGTCGTACTCGGGGAAGGGGCAGAACTCCCCCCAGCCGGCCGGGCCGGACAGCAGGAGGCCCTCGCGCACGGTGATCCCGCGGAACCGGGTGGTCATCGGCAGGGAGTAGACGTCCATTCCCACTCGCTTCCTACCGCCAGTAACTTACTGCGGGTAAAGTCTCCGACGTGACCGCGCAGACCGTACCCGGCCCCCGCCGCCGCGTGCCCAGGGCGGAGCGGGAGCGTCAGATCGTCGACGCGGCCGTCGCCGTCTTCGGCGAGCGGGGCTACGCCGAGGTCTCGATGGAACAGGTCGCGGAGCGGGTCGGGGTCACCAAGCCGGTGCTCTACACCCACTTCGGGTCCAAGGAGGGACTGCTGCTGGCCGCGATCGCGCGGGCCCGGTCCGAGCTGCTCGACGTCGTCGCACAGGCGGCGGGGGCCGCGGAGTCGCCGGAGGCGATGCTGCGGGGCGGGACGCTGGCCTTCTTCCGCTACCTCGACCGGCGGGCGCCCGCCTGGCAGCTGTTCTGCTCCGAGGCCGGGGTCACCGACACCGCGCTGGAGGAGATCCGCGCCCAGCAGACCGACTTCACCGCCGCCTTGCTGGCCGCGCAGGTCCCCGGCACCGAACCGGCCCGGCTGACCGGCTGGGCGCAGGTGATCGTCGGGGCCTGCGAGCGGCTCGCCGTCTGGCGTGGCCAGGAAGAGTCGGTCACCGCCGAGCAGGCCACCGAGTACCTGATGGACCTGGTCTGGACCGGCCTGGCGGGCCTCGGCCACCGGGTCTGAGCGCGTCCGGGACAATTCCCGGCCATGAGCACGACCGCACCACGCCTGCTGCAGGTGGCCCGCACCGAGCGGGTCACCCCCGGCATGGTCCGGGTGACCCTGACCGGCGAGGAGCTGGCCGGGTTCCCCGGGCACGGCCCGGACCGCCGGATCAAGATGTTCTTCCCGGTCGAGGGCCAGGAACGGCCCGCCGTCCCGCGCGCCTCGACCGGCGGACCGGTCTGGCCCGCCGGGGAGGCCCGCCCGGCGATCCGCACCTACACGGTGCGCCGCTTCGCCCCCGACGCCGGCGGCCACGGTGAACTCGACGTCGACTTCGTCGTGCACGCCGGGCACGGCCCGGCCGCCGCCTGGGCCGTGTCGGCCGCCCCCGGGGACTGGGTCGGGGTGTCCGAGCCCGGCGGGCGCTGGGAGCC
>NZ_WWFY01000105.1:0-28531 GCF_009864975.1 Pseudonocardia sp. SID8383 | reverse complement strand
GCCGCCCTGCTCGGCATGGTCGCCCGCCACACCGACGGCGAGCGAGACGCCGGGCACACCGACACCGTGCTCGACATCCGCAACCGGGCCGACGCGCTGCGCATCACCGGCCTCGGACTCGCCGAGGACGACGCCCGCGCGTTCGGCGCGGCCTACACGCTCCCGCGCGACACCGAGGAGGCGGGGCGGACCCGCACCGCGGCGATCGCCGCCGCACTGGTCGAGGCGGGACGGATCCCGGCGCAGGTCATCCGCGCCGCGGAGCAGGTGGGCGACCTCGCCGAGCGGCTGCGGCCGATCGGCAACCCCCACGTGATCAGCGACGGAGGAGCCGCGGCCGACGCCGCCCGGGCCGCGGCCGGCACCGCCCGGCTCGACGTCGAGATCAACCTGGCGGCCTCACCGACCCGCCGGCGCGCGACGAGCTGTCCGCGGCACTGACCGGCGTCGACGACCTGCTGCGCCGGGCCGACACGGTGACCGACGACGTACGGGAGCAGATCCGCCGATGACCCACCCGCCCCACGTCTGAGCGGGCGCGCGGAGGCTCAGACGACCTCGCGGACGGCCTTCTCGAACCCGATGACGTGCGCCCGGGCCCGGTCGGCGGCCTCGTCGGCCTGCTGCCCCGCGATGGCCCGCAGCAGGCCCGAGTGCTCGCCGACGTGCCGGTCGAAGTGCGTCATCCGGTCCAGGAACAGGCAGAAGATCCGGGTCGCCAGGTTGTCGTAGCGGATCAGGGTGTCCTCGAGGTGCGGGTTGGCCGCTGCGGAGTAGATCGTCCGGTGGACGTGCAGGTCCCAGCGCATCAGCTCGTCGCGGTCCAGGGTGCGCACGTCGATCCGGTCGATCGTGTCGGCCAGCTCGGCGAGGTCGGCCCGGATCGCGGGGCCGGAGTACTCGGCGGCACGGCGCGCGGCGAGCGGCTCGAGCTGCACACGGATCTCGGAGATGTAGGCGAGGTCGGTGATGTCCACGCCGGTCGCGAACGTCCCTCGGCGCGGGTAGGAGACGACCAGCCGGTCGATCTCGAGCCGCTTGAGCGCCTCCCGGACGGGGGTGCGACCGACCTCGAGGGACTTCGCGAGGGCGACGTCGTCGATGGCCGTCATCGGCGGGATGTCGAGCATGATCAGCCGATCCCGGATCACCGTGTACGCCTTGTCGGCGAGGGACGTGTACTCCGGCTCGGCGTCGTCGGGAAGAGCGGTCACCGTCGCATATTAACGCGACGGACGTGCCTAACAGTCAGCGGACATGCCCACACCTCTTGACTAAGACTGATATATCAAAGCACTGTGTACGCCGTGCCGCAGTTTCCGCGGACCGCGTCCGACCGAGGAGAGGCCGCCGTGTCCCGTTCCTTCATCCTGACCCTGAGCTGCCCGAACCGCACCGGCATCGTGCGCGCGGTCAGCGCCTTCCTGTTCGAGCACGGCTGCGACATCGGCGAGTACCAGCAGTTCGACGACCCGCTGCGCGGCCGGCTCCACCTGCGCACCCGGGTCGGCGCGGAGCACGACGTGGACCTCGACGCGATCAGCCGGGACTTCGAGGCGGTCGCGGCCGAGTTCGGGATGACGTTCACCTTCCACGACGGCGCCCCCGCCCGGATCCTGGTCATGGTCTCCAAGCTGGGCCACTGCCTCAACGACCTGATCTTCCGGTGGCGGGCGGGCAGCCTGGGCGCCGACATCGTCGCGGTCGTGTCCAACCACCCCGACCTGCGCCCGATGGCCGAGGCCGCCGGCCTGCCGTTCGTGCACGTCCCGGTCACCGCCGAGACCAAGCCCGAGGCCGAGGCGCAGCTGCTGTCGCTGGTCGACGCCTACGACGCCGAGCTGGTCGTGCTGGCCCGCTACATGCAGGTGCTCTCCGACGGGACCTGCAAGGCCCTCGAGGGCCGGGCGATCAACATCCACCACTCGTTCCTGCCCGGCTTCACGGGTGCCCGTCCCTACCACCAGGCCTACGCGCGCGGTGTGAAGCAGGTCGGCGCCACAGCGCACTACGTGACCCCGGACCTGGACGAGGGCCCGATCATCGAGCAGGAGGTGATCCGGATCGACCACTCCTACGATCCGAAGGCCCTGCAGATGGTCGGCCGCGACGCCGAGGCGCTCGCCCTGTCCCGCGCGGTCCGCTGGCACTGCGAGCGCCGGGTGCTGCTGACCGGCGGCAGCACGGTCGTCTTCCGGTAGCGCCCGCTCCGCGAGCCCACGGCCCCGTCCCCGCACCGCGGGGGCGGGGCCGTTCCGCGCTCTCTCCGTCGTGCCTCGCCTGCCGCCGGCCGGCTCGGCGACGCCGCGCGTCTCGCGGCACCCGGTGCGTGGGGTGCCACGCGTTCTGGTGGGGTGCCACGGCGTCCGTGCGCTCCTGCCGGTGCCGGTGACGGGAAGGGGAAGGGGAAGGGGAAGGGGGTGCGCGACCGCCCCGCGCCGGCGGGCCGGGCGGGGCGGTCGTGGTGGTGCGGGCCGGAGCGGGGGTCAGCCCACCCGGTCGCGCACCCAGTCGTGGAACTCGCCGATGTGGTGCTCGCTGGGCACGAGCACGCCGCCCTTCTCGTAGGAGCGCGAGTCCATCGCGAGCTGACAGCGCTCGCAGGCGTCGAAGTCCTGGACGTTGACCCGGTGGAACAGCTCCACCGAGCGGTCGATGTCGGCGCCGGAGTCGACGACCTCGGGCAGGTAGAGCCAGTCGCAGACGACCAGGGTCCGCTCGGCGGTCAGCGGGAACATGCGATGGAACACCACGTGGTCGGGGACCAGGTTGATGAACACCGACGGCCGCACGGTGACGGCGTAGTAGCGGCGGTCCTGCTCCTGGGCGACGCCCGGGAGGCGGGCGAGCCCCTCCGAGCCGTCGACGGTGAACCCCTTGATCTCCTCGCCGAACTCCGCGCCGTGCCCGACGAAGTACTGGGCGGCGAGGCCGTCGGCGAACTCGGGCAGCACCTCGGTGAGCTCGGGGTGGATCGTCGCGCAGTGGTAGCACTCCATGAAGTTCTCGACGATCTGCTTCCAGTTCGCCTTGACGTCGTAGGAGATGCGCCGGCCGAGCTTCAGGCTCTCGACGTCGTAGCCGACGATCGCGTCCGGGGAGCCGAGCCGTGTCGTGACGTCACCGATGACCGTCTCGGTGAACGAGGGCGGCACCTCGGCCAGGCTCAGCCAGACGTAGCCCAGCCACTCGCGGACGTGCACGGTGTGCAGGCCGTACTCGACCTTGTCGACGTCGGGCATCGAGCTGAGATTCGGCGCCGCGATGAGCTTGCCGTCCAGGCCGTAGGTCCAGGCGTGGTACGGACACTGGAAGGAGCGCTTGACCTCGCCCTTCTCCTCCGTGCACAGCCGCGCGCCACGATGCCGGCAGACGTTGAGGTAGGCCCGCACGGAGTTGTCCCTGGCCCGCGTGACGATCACGCTCTCCCGTCCGATCCGGACGGTCTCGAACGCGCCGGGCTTGTCCAGGTCCGCGGCCAGCACCGCGCAGAACCACGTCGTGTGGAAGATGTTGTCCTGCTCGGCCCGGAAGATCGCGGGGTCGGTGTAGTAGTGGCCGGCGAGGGTCTCTCGCAGGCTGTCCGGGAGGCTCTGCCCCTCGGTGGCGGGGGTCGACAACTCGCCGGTCGTCATGGCGGTACTCCTCGTGGGCGACGGTCGGGCGTGCGGCTGCGGGTCTGGCGCGAGGTCGGGTGCCGTCGACGGGTGTGTGTCCGGCGGGCCGAGTGCGGGATCGGTGCGACGGCATCGGGTGTCACGGGGGCCGGTGCCGCGGGACCGGGGGCCCGCGTGACGGCCGGGCGCCGGAGGCGACCGGCGTGCGGTCACGGTGGAAGCGTTGCGGCACAGCGGATCAACTCCTGCAGTGGGATCCGACGCGATGACGACGGCGCCGATCGGGGCCGCGGAAACACACGAGAAATACCGGAAACTGTTGCGTAACAAGCAACGAGTCGCTCTATGCGCACCACGATGGGAGCGCGTCCCCCGGGTCGGTGTCAAGGGGCCGTGGCGGTGGTGTTCGTGCAGGCCCGGGGTGTGGACCGGTCGCCGTGGGTGGGGCGACGGAACTGCCGGCGGCACGGTGACGACTCCGGTGTCGTCGGACTCCGGGCGGCTGGTCGGGTCTTGATCGCCGCTCCAGCCTCAAGTAACGTGCACAGATATATTACTCGAGTATCTGATGAGGAGTAGGTGCTGCCGGGTGGCGATCCCGGCCGATCGCCGCACGTCCGCCGCCCCCCCCCCCGGGGGGCCGGCCGGCGGGCCCCGTTCCCCGTCCACCCGTCGCGTCGACGATCCCGGCCGCGGGACCGCACGGCCCACGGAGCGGCGTACGGACCGCACTTCCCCCGCACCCGGACAGAGGTGGAGACGTCATGACGCCGGTCGATCCCCGGTCGTGTACCGAGGACCCCGGAGCACCCCCGGAACGCCCCCGCACGGACCCGGACGGTCTTCGGGATCGGGGCCGCGCCGGCGCTTGATCGGGCAGAAGACCGCCGACGGGGCGATCGGCAAGGCGATCGACATCCTCGCGTCGTCGCGACGCTGTTCGGCTCGGCCGCGGCCCTCGGTCTCGGCGCGTTCCAGATCGGCGGCGGCATGCAGACCGTCGGCTGGGGTCGACGGGGTGCCGGGGGCCGGCGTGCTCGCGACGATCATCGTCGTGCTGACCGCGGCGTTCATCCTCTCCGCGGTGTCCGGCGTCGCCCAGGGCATCCACCTGCTGTCCGACACCACCATGGTGCCGGCCGGGGCGTTGGCGCTGTTCGTGTCCGGCGCCGACGCCGCGTCGATCGTCATGGGCACGCTGTCCCAGCGCGGCACCCCGGGGGGGTCAGGCGGTGCGCAGCTCCACGCCGGCCTCGGTCAGCGCGGCGAGCGCCCGTTCCGTCGTCTCCGGGGCCACCCCGGCGCAGTGGTGCAGCAGCACCGTCGTCGCCAGCCCGAGCCGGGACGCGTCGAGCGCGGTCGCCCGGACGCAGTGGTCGGTCGCCAGGCCGACGACGTCGACCTCGGTCACCCCGCGCTCGGTCAGCCAGTCGCCCAGCGGGGTGCCCGACTCGTTCGCGCTGGCGCCCTCGAACCCGGAGTAGGCGCTGGTGTAGGCGCCCTTGTCGAAGACGCACTCGATCAGCGCCACGTCCAGCGCCGGGTGGAACGACGCGCCCGGCGTCCCCGCGCGGCAGTGCGGCGGCCAGGAGCCGACGAAGTCCGGGGTGTCGGAGAAGTGCGGCCCCGGGTCCACGTGCACGTCCCGGGTGGCGACGACGTGGTCGTAGACCCGCCCGTCGCGGCCGGCGGTCGCGAGCGGCCCGATCCCGGCGGCCACGGCGGCCCCGCCGGTCACCGCGAGGGCGCCGCCCTCGCAGAAGTCGTTCTGGACGTCGACGACGATCAACGCTCGTGCCATGGCTCAGCTCCCGGTCAGGAAGGTGGTCGGGATCGCAGGCTCGCCGCGGGACAGCTTCAGCCCCTCCCACGGTACGGCGACCAGCGCCGTCCGCAGCCGCTCCCGGGCGGCCTCCAGCCCGGTGACGACGTCGTCGGCGACGACCTTCCCGTCCCGCACCAGCGGTACCGGAAGCGCCCGGTCGTGCGGCCCGAGGACCGGGTCGGTGCCGTAGGGGTACACGACCTCCTCGACCGCGGTCCCGGTCGGCTTGAACCGGCGCAGCGCCGCCTTGCGCCCGCCGCGGGACTCCTTCGCGCTCGACCGCTTGGCCACCGGGCGTCCGTCGACCTCGACGAGCTTGTAGACCATCCCGGCCGTCGGCGAGCCCGACCCGGTGACCACCGAGGTCCCCACGCCGTAGGAGTCGACCGGCTCGGCGCGCAGCGAGGCGATCGCGTACTCGTCGAGGTCGCCGGACAGCACGATCCGGGTGCCGGTGGCGCCGAGCGCGTCGAGCTGCTCGCGGGCCTGGCGGGCCAGCTCGCCGAGGTCGCCCGAGTCGATGCGGACCGCACCCAGCCCGGGCCCGGCGGCCGCCACGGCGTGCTCGATGCCGCGGCGGATGTCGTAGGTGTCGACGAGCAGCGTGGTGCCGGTGCCCAGCGCGGCGACCTGGCTGGCGAAGGCGGCCGGCTCGTCGTCGTGCAGCAGGACCCAGGCGTGCGCGGCGGTGCCCGCGGTCGGGATGCCGTGCCGGGCGCCCGCGGCGAGGTTCGACGTCGTCGCGAAGCCCGCCAGGTACGCGGCCCGGGCCGAGGCCACGGCGGCCTCCTCGTGGGTGCGCCGCGAGCCCATCTCGATCAGCGGCCTGCCGGCCGCCGCGGTCACCATCCGGGCCGCCGCCGAGGCGATCGCGCAGTCGTGGTTGTAGATCGACAGGGCGACGGTCTCCAGGATCACCGCGTCGGCGAAGGTGCCGGTCACGGTGAGGACGGGGGAGCCGGGGAAGTACAGCTCGCCCTCCGGGTAGCCGTCGACGTCGCCGGAGAAGCGGTAGTCGCCCAGGCGCTCCAGGGTCGCCGCGTCGACGACCGGGGCGAGGAACTCCAGGTCGGCAGCGGAGAACCGGAAGCTCTCCAGCGCCTCCAGCAGCCGCCCCGTCCCGGCGACGACGCCGTAGCGGCGCCCGTCGGGCAGGCGGCGCGCGAACAGCTCGAAGACGCAATGGCGTTCCGCGGTGCCGTCGGCGAGGGCCGCCGCCACCATCGTCAGCTCGTAGCGGTCGGTCAGCAGGGCCGTGCCGGTCATGGCCGGGAGCCTACGGCTCCTGTGCCACCATGGGGTGCATGTCCGCGCCGTCCCCAGCGCCGTCCCCGGCGCCCACCGAGCAGGTCACACCCGACCTGGACGAGTCCGCCGGCCCCGACACGCCGTGGCAGGCCATCGTCTGGAACGACCCGGTCAACCTCATGTCGTACGTGACCTACGTGCTGCAGAAGGTGTTCCACTACCCCGAGGCGAAGGCCACCGCGCTGATGCTCGACGTGCACCACAAGGGACGCGCCGCGGTGTCGGCGGGGGACAAGGACACCGTGGAGGGTCACGTCGCCCAGCTCCACGCGGCCGGCCTGTGGGCCACCATGCAGCGGGCCTGAGCGTGAACGGCTGGAAGCGCAGCGGCCGGGGCGACCGCGTCCGCTACACGTCCGGGTTCTCCGGTGAGGAGGCCGTCGTCCTGCGGGGGCTGTTCGTCGAGATCCGCCAGATGCTCGCCGGTCGTGCCGAGCTCGCGCCCACCGACGAGCTCGCCGAACTCACCGGCATCCGCACCGGTCCGACGTCGCGGCCGACCGACCGGGTGCTGGCCCGGCTGCTGCCGGACTTCACCACCGAGGACTCCGACCTCGCCGGCGGGATGCGCTCGCTGCACGAGCCGTCGCTGATCGAGGCCAAGGACACCGCCGCGGCGACCGTCCTGGAGACCCTGCCCGAGGCGGGCGGACGGCTCGAACTCACCGAGGCCCAGGTCGACGCCTGGCTGGCCGCCCTCAACGACGTGCGGCTCGCGCTCGGCACCGCCCTCGACGTGAACGAGGACATGCCCGAGCAGCTGTCCGACGACGACCCGCGGGCCCAGCACCTGGGCGTCTACCACTGGCTGACCTACGTGCAGGACTCCCTGGTCCGGGTCCGCGTCCGCGGGCTCTGACCCGCCCGGCCGACCCTCAGCGGCGCACGATCCGGTCGGTCGACGGCGCGGCCAGGCCCGGGTTCGCGCCCAGGTAGGCGACGAACGCGTCGAGGTCCACCGGGCCGCCGACCAGCTCGGTCCCGGCGGTGAAGGTGTCGAAGCCGTCGCCGCCCGCGGACAGGAAGTTGTTCGTCGCGACCCGGTAGCGGCCGTCGTCGGTGACTTTGACGCCGCCGATGGAGATGTCACCGACCCGGTTCCCGGCCACCACCGTGTAACGCAGGTTCGACGAGCTCTGCAGGACCGTCGGACCGTCGTCGACGGTGAACTGCTGGTCGAGCACCGCGCGCAGCTGGGCGCCGGTGAGCGTCATGGTCTGCAGGATGTTGCCGAAGGGCTGCACCGTGTAGGCCTGCCCGTAGGTGACCCGCCCGCCCGGGCCGGGCACCAGGTCCGCGCGCACCCCGCCGGGGTTGGTCAGCGCGAGCTGTGCGCCGTCACCGCGCGAGGCCGCCAGCTGGGCGTCGGCGATGACCGTGCCGAGCGGGGACAGCCCGGTCGGCGCGGCCGCACGCAGCAGCGGCCCGGTCACCGTTCCGACCGGCCGTTCGGCCAGCGGCCGCGACTGCGCGACCGCACGGTCGACGATGTCGGCGACGGCCGGGTCGGGCGCGACGTCGCGGGTGACGACCTCGTTGCGGGCCGTCGTCGCGCCGCGGTCCACGTCGCCGTCGCCGGTCAGGGCGAGCTCGACCACCGACAGCAACCTGCCGGACGACAGGCCCTGCACGAACGGCCGCGGGTTCCCGGCCGGGTCGGTCGCCGAGCACACGTACTGCTGGTGGGTGTGCGCGGAGAACACCGCGTCGACGTCGGCGGACACCGCGGCCGCGATCCGCGACCCCGGCCCGCCGGGCTCGATCGCACAGGCGTCCGGGCCGCCGTCGCCGGTCGCCTCGTCGCCCTGGTGCAGCAGCAGCACCTGTGCCCGCACCCCCTGCGCGGTCAGTTCGCGCGACGCCGCGTCGACCGCGGCGACCTCGTCGCCGACCTCCAGGCCGCGGATGCCGTCGGGGGAGACCAGGTCGGGCAGCTCGGACAGGGTGGCTCCGATGACGCCGATCCGGGCGCCGCCCGCCTCCACCACCGTCGACGCGGCGAGCGCGGGCTTCCCGCCCTCGGTCACGTTCGCCGACAGGATCGGGAACGACGCGCCGTCGTAGGACGGGGTGAAGCGGCAGCCGTCGGCCGGGTGGCAGCCGCCGCGCTGCAGCCGGCGCAGCTCGGTGATGCCCTCGTCGAACTCGTGGTTCCCCGCGGCGGACGCGGCGACGCCGATCCGCTCCAGGACCTCGACGGTCGGCTCGTCGCGGAACAGCGCCGACGCCAGCGGGGACGCGCCGACGTTGTCGCCGGTGGACAGCACCACGCTCGCCGGGGCCTGCGCCCGCAGCGCCGCGACGTGCGCGGCGACGAACGCGGTGCCGCCGGCCTCGACCTGCGCGCCGGCGTCGTCGGTCACCCGGCCCGAGGACCCCGAGGGCGGCTCCAGGTTGCCGTGCAGGTCGTTGAGCGCGATGAGCCGCACCGTGCCGGAGCCCGGCGCGCCCGCGGCGGGGCGACCCGAGAGCGTCACCGCCTCGACGGTGACCCCCACCGCGAGGACGACGACGAGCACGGCGGCGAGGACGAGTCCGACACGGCGACCGGAGGAGGGCACGCAGGGCAGTATGGACGCACCCCCGTACGCGAGGCCGTGGCCGGGATCACCGACCGTGGTGCCGAGTGCGTGAACGGGCGGTTCCGGCCCGGCGGGTGTTCGGTCCCGTGGCCGTGGCCGCGTATCCTCGGGTCGTGCTCGTCCTCCGGTCCGACCTCGTCGATGCGATCGTCGCGCACGCCCGCCGGGACTTCCCGGTCGAGTCGTGCGGGCAGCTCGTCGGTCCCGAGACCGGCGAGCACCCCGAGCGCTACGTGCCGATGACCAACGCCGACGAGGTGGCGAGCGACTTCGCCTTCGCCCCGGCCGAGGACATCCGCCTGGAGCGCGAGCTGGACGCGGCCGGTGAGCGCCGCATGCTCGTCGTCCACTCCCACACGCGGCTGCCGCGGCGCCCGGTGGCGCACACCGGCCTGCCCGAGGCCTACCCGTCGCCCAAGGACGTCGCCCAGATGGAGTGGACCCCCGACCAGCACTGGCTGATCGTGGGCCTCCCCACCGCCGACGCCGAGCCCGAGGTGCGCTCCTACCACCTCGCCGACGGCGAGGTCGTGGAGGACGAGCTGGCGGTCGTGGAGTCCTACATGTTCTCCCACACCGGCTCCGACGACGTGCCCGACCGGGCCTGATCGACCCTCTCGCGCACCCGCGCCGGAGGTCGCGCGGGAATGTCGCCGTACTCCGGCCGCGTTGTCGCGCGTGAGAAATCCACGCCAGAGCGACCCACCAGGAGTGATCACAGAGATGGCCGTCTCCGTCTCCATCCCCACCATCCTTCGCACGCACACCGACGGTGAGAAGACCGTCGAGGCGAAGGGCGACACCGTCTCGGCGGTCATCGACGACCTGGAGTCGCGCCACAGCGGCATCAAGGACCGTCTGATCACCGACGGCAAGCTGCACCGCTTCGTCAACATCTACGTCGACGACGAGGACATCCGTTTCGCCGGCGGCCTGGAGGCCCCGGTCTCCGAGTCCTCCACGTTCACGATCCTCCCGGCCGTGGCCGGCGGTCGCTGAGCCCCACCGGACCCCGGCACCGGGCGGCGTCCCCGCCCGGTGCCGTCGTGTGAGGAGAACCCGTGCGTTACGACTCGTTGCTGGACGCCGTCGGCGACACCCCGCTGGTCGGGCTGCCGTCCCTGTCGCCGTCGGAGGACGTGCGGCTGTGGGCGAAGCTGGAGGACCGCAACCCCACCGGCTCGATCAAGGACCGGCCCGCGCTGGCGATGATCACCGACGCCGAGAAGCAGGGGCTGCTCACGCCCGGCTGCACGATCCTGGAGCCCACCTCGGGCAACACCGGGATCTCGCTCGCGATGGCCGCGAGGCTCAAGGGCTACGAGATCATCTGCGTAATGCCGGAGAACACCTCCGAGGAGCGTCGCCAGCTGCTGGCGATGTACGGGGCACAGATCATCTCCTCGCCGGCGGCGGGCGGCTCGAACCAGGCCGTCGCCGTCGCCAAGCAGCTGGCGGCCGAGCACCCGGACTGGGTGATGCTCTACCAGTACGGCAACCCGGCCAACACCGACGCGCACTACCGCGGAACCGGCCCCGAGATCCTGCGCGACCTGCCGTCGATCACCCACTTCGTCGCCGGGCTCGGCACCACCGGGACCCTCGTCGGCGCCGGACGCTACCTGCGCGAGCACAAGCCCGACGTGCAGGTCGTCGCGGCGGAGCCCCGGTACGGCGAGCTCGTCTACGGCCTGCGGAACCTCTCGGAGGGCTTCGTCCCGGAGCTCTACGACGAGACCGTGCTGACCGGCCGGTTCTCGGTCGGCTCCTACGACGCGCTGCGCCGCACCCGCCAGCTCGTCGAGCAGGAGGGCATCTTCGCCGGGATCTCCTCCGGCGCGATCCTGCACGCCGCGCTCGGCGTCGCGAACAAGGCGCTCGACGCCGGGCAGCGCGCCGACGTCGTCATGATCGTGTGCGACGGCGGCTGGAAGTACCTGTCCACCGGGGCCTACTCCGGCGACCTGGGCACGGCCGCGCAGGGCATCGACGGTCACCTCTGGGCCTGACCGGGCCGAACCGGTACGTAACGGGCGAATCGGGCGGCCGGGCCGGTACCGTGGGTGACATGACCGCGCTCCCGGACGGCCGTCCCGCCCGCGTGCTGCCGCCGGCACCGGTGCGCGCCGCGGTGATCATGCTGGTGTTCACCGCCGCGCTCTACGTGTTCGAGGCGGTCGACCAGGCCTCCGGTGGCATGGTCGAGTCCGCCGCCGCGATCTACCCCCGCAGCACCGAGGGGCTCACCGGTGTCCTCACCGCGCCGCTGGTCCACGACGACTGGGCCCACCTCGCCGCGAACAGCCTGCCGTTCCTGATCTTCGGGTTCCTCGCGATGTCCGGCGGGCCGGTGCAGTGGTTCGCGGTCACCGCCACGATCTGGCTGGTGAGCGGGCTGGGGGTGTGGCTCGTGTCGCCGGCCCCGGTGATCGGCGCGTCCGGGATCGTCTTCGGCTGGTTCCTGTTCCTGCTCGTGCGCGGGTTCTACGCCCGCAACGGCAGGCAGATCCTGCTCGCCCTCGTGCTCTTCCTGTTCTACGGCTCGATCCTCTGGGGCGTGCTGCCGTCGGACCCGTCGGTGTCCTGGCAGGGTCATCTGTTCGGCGCGGTCGGCGGCGTCGTCGCCGCCTACTGGGTGGCCAAGGCCGACCGCCTACCCTCCTAGGGTGTGAGCGACGCGCCCGGTATCGACGCCCCGATCGGCATCTTCGACTCCGGAGTCGGGGGACTCACCGTCGCCCGCTCGGTCATCGACCTGCTGCCCGCCGAGCAGATCGTCTACGTCGGCGACACCGCGCACAGTCCCTACGGGCCGCGCCCGCTGGCCGACATCCGGCGCCTCGCGCTCGCCATCGGCGACGAGCTCGTCGACTCGGGGGTCAAGGCGCTGGTCATCGCCTGCAACTCCGCCTCGGCGGCCTGTCTCGCCGACTTCCGCGAGCGCTACCCGGTCCCGGTGGTCGAGGTCGTCCGCCCGGCCGTGCGCCGCGCCGTCGCCACCACCCGCAACGGCCGGATCGGCGTCATCGGCACCGCCGCGACCATCGCCTCGGGCGCCTACGCCGACGCCTTCGACGCCGCCCGCGACACCGAGATCACCTCGGTGGCCTGCCCCCGGTTCGTCGACTTCGTGGAGCGCGGCACCACCAGCGGACGCCAGGTCCTCGGCGTCGCCCAGGGGTACCTGGAACCGCTGCAGCGGGCCGGGGTCGACACCGTCGTCCTCGGCTGCACCCACTACCCGCTGCTGTCCGGGGTGCTGGAGATCGTCCTCGGCCCGGACGTGACGCTGGTGTCCTCGGCCGACGAGACGGCTCGCACCCTGGTCCGGACCCTGCACGCGCACGACCTGCTGCGCGACGACACGACTCCGCCCGCGCCGCACCGCTTCCTCGCCACCGGCGACCCGGAACCCTTCGCACGGCTCGGCCGCCGGTTCCTGGGCCCCGAGATCGGCTCGGTCGTGGGCCGCGCGGGCGCCGCGCTCCCGTCCGCCTGACAGCCACACCCGCTTCCCCGGACCCGCACCTGCCGCGGCAGGTGTGGGAACCGGTCGACAGGTGTGGATGCGGACCGGGCGCGGGCGGGTCCGGCGCGGCGGTCGGGGGAGGCGGGGGTAGCGTTCCCGCCGTGATCGGAACGCTCGTCCTGGTGATCACCGTGGCGCTCTCGGCCACCGCGCTGTTCGGGCTGGTCACGACGGCGCTGAACCGGCCCCCGAGCCGGGTGCACACCGTGGCCGTCGGGATCTGTGTGGCGCTCATCGTCGTGCAGGCGGCGATCGCGGCGTACCGGGTCCTGCTCGGCGGGGTCACCCTGCCCGAGCAGTCGACCTTCCTCATCTACCTCGCCGTCGCGGTCTGCGTCCCGGTGATCGCACTGCAGTTCGCCACCGCCGAGCCGAGCCGCTGGGGCGGCGCCGTGATCGCCGTCGGCGCGATCGGGACGCTCGTCGCCGTGCTGCGCCTGCAGGGCCTGTGGATCCCGGGGGTGCCCGGTGCCTGAGCCCCGCGCCACCGCCACCGGCCCCGGCCGCATCCTCATCGCCGTCTACGGCATCTTCGCGCTCTCGGCCTCGGCGCGGGCCGGTGTGCAGATCGCCGAACGGTTCGGCGAGGCGCCGCTCGCGTACTCGCTGTCCGCGCTCGCCGGCTTCGTCTACATCCTGGCCACCGTCGGTCTGGCGGGCACCGGCCCCGGCTTCCGCCGCCTCGCCTGGTCCGCCGTGGTCTTCGAGCTCGTCGGCGTGCTCGCCGTCGGCGCGTTCACCACGTTCGTCCCCGCCGACTTCCCCCGCGAGACGGTCTGGTCGCACTTCGGCGCCGGCTACGGCTTCGTCCCGCTGGTGCTGCCGTTCGTCGGGCTCTGGTGGCTGCGGCGTACCTCACGAACGGGTTAGGGTCGCGCATGCGGCTGATCGTTCTCGGGTGCTCCGGCAGCGGCCCCGGACCCGAGTCCCCGGCATCGGGCTACCTCGTCGAGGCCGGGGCGACCCGCCTCACGCTCGACCTCGGCAACGGCACCCTCGGCGCCCTGCAACGGCACGCCGACCCGTTCTCCCTCGACGCCGCGGTGTTCAGCCATCTGCACCCCGACCACTGCTCGGACTTCCCGTCGCTGGTGGTGCACCGTCGCTACCACCCCCGGCCCCCGTTCGACGCGACCGCGCACAAGCTGGTCGTGCACGCCCCGGCCGGTGCGCACACCCGCTTCGCCCGCGCCGACGCCGTCACCGAGTCCGACTATGCCCGCACCGATCTCACCGACGTCTTCTCCTTCCACGACCTCGTGGTGGGGGAGCCGTTCACCGTCGGCACCGGTGAGGACGCCGTCACCGTCACCGCGTACGAGGTCGTGCACGTCTGCCCCGCCTACGCGCTGCGCCTCGAGCACCGCGGCCGGGTCCTGACCTACTCCGGGGACACCGCCGCCTGCCCCGGGCTCGTCGAGGCCGCCCGCGACGCCGACCTGCTGCTCTGCGAGGCCAGCTGGCCGCACGCCGAGGCCGGGCCGCCCGGGGTGCACCTGTCCGGACGGGAGGCGGGCGAGCACGCCGCGGCCGCCGGGGCACAGCGGCTGGTCGTCACCCACGTCCCGGCCTGGTTCGACCGCGAGTCCCTCGGCGCCGAGGCCAAGGCGGCCTTCGGCGGGACCGTTGAGCTCGCCCGGCCCGACGCGGTGTTCGAGGTCTGAGCCGGCTTCCTACGATGGCCGGGTGACACGAACAGAGGGCAGGGCCGACGGCCGGACCGACGACGAGATGCGGCCGGTGACCATCACCCGGGGCTTCCAGAAGCACCCCGCGGGATCGGTGCTGGTGGAGTTCGGTGACACGAAGGTGCTGTGCGCCGCCAGCGTCACCGACGGGGTACCGCGCTGGCGGAAGGGATCCGGCCTCGGCTGGGTCACCGCCGAGTACGCGATGCTGCCCTCGGCCACCGACACCCGCTCGTCGCGGGAGTCGGTGAAGGGCAGGATCGGCGGCCGCACCCACGAGATCTCCCGGCTGATCGGCCGGTCCCTGCGCGCCTGCATCGACCTGCGCGCGCTCGGCGAGAACACGATCGCGATCGACTGCGACGTCCTGCAGGCCGACGGCGGCACCCGCACCGCGGCCATCACCGGCGCCTACGTGGCCCTGTGCGACGCCGTCACCTGGCTCGGCGAGCAGGGCAAGCTGTCGGACCCCAAGCCGATCTCCTGCCAGGTCGCCGCGGTGTCGGTCGGCGTCGTCGACGGCCGCGTCCGGCTCGACCTGCCCTACTCCGAGGACTCGCGGGCCGAGGTCGACACGAACGTCGTCGCCACCGAGACCGGCACCCTCATCGAGGTCCAGGGCACCGGCGAGGGCGCCACGTTCTCCCGCTCGACCCTCGACGCCATGCTGGACTCCGCGCTCGCCGGGATCGCCGAGCTGGCCCGCCTGCAGGTCGAGGTGCTCGCCGCGCCGCACCCGAAGATCGCCGCGCAGGCCGCCGACGCCCCGGACGCCGCGGGGGAGGGCGACGCGTGAGGATCCTGCTCGCCACCCGCAACGCCAAGAAGCTCGTCGAGCTGCGCCGGATCACCGAGGCCGCCGGGCTCTCCGGGGTGGAGATCGTCGGGCTCGCCGACGTCCCCGAGTTCCCGGAGGCCCCCGAGACCGGCGCGACCTTCGCCGCGAACGCGCTCGCCAAGGCCCGCGACGCCGCCGCCGCGACCGGGCTGCCTGCGATCGCCGACGACTCCGGCATCACCGTCGACGCCCTGAACGGCATGCCGGGCATCTTCTCCGCCCGCTGGGCCGGCCGGCACGGCGACGACGAGGCCAACCTGCAGCTGCTGCTCGGGCAGACCACCGACGTCCCCGACGAGCGCCGCGGCGCCGCGTTCGTGTGCGCCGCCGCGCTGGTGACGCCCGACGCGGCCACCGCAGGCCCCGACACCGACCCCGCCTCCGGCGACACCGTCGGCACCGATGGCCCCGACGCGGAGGCCTCCGTGCCCGGGCGCACCGTGGTGCACGGGACGTGGCGGGGCACCCTGCTGCGCGCCCCGCGGGGGGAGAACGGCTTCGGCTACGACCCGATCTTCGCCCCGGAGGGCGACGGCCGCTCCTCGGCCGAGCTCAGTGCCGAGGAGAAGGACGCCGCCTCGCACCGGGGGACCGCGCTGCGCGCGCTCGTCCCGCACCTGCAGGCGCTGCTCGCCGACGGCTGAGGACTACTCGGGAGCGGGCTCGGCCAGGACGCGCTGCGCGATCCGGAACGCCGAGTTCGCCGCCGGGACCCCGCAGTAGATCGCGGTCTGCAGGATGATCTCGACGATCTCGTCGCGGGTCAGGCCGTTGCGCCGGGCCGCCCGCACGTGCAGCTCGAACTCCTCCCAGTGCCCGTGCGCGACGAGCGCGGTCAGCGTCACCGCCGAGCGCATCCGGCGCTCCAGCCCGGGGCGGGTCCAGATCTCGTTCCACGCGTAGCGGGTGATCAGCTTCTGGAAGTCCGCGGTCGTGTCGTCGACGCGGCCCAGCGCCGCGTCGACGTAGCCCGAGCCGAGGACCTCGCGGCGCACGGCCAGCCCGTCGGCGTCCAGTTCGGCGGGGTCGATACCCGAGTCGCTCATGGTCGGCAGCCTCTCACGGCCGACCGCGACGGCACGCGCGCCGACCGCGGCCGGTGGCGCGTCCGGAGGTGCCCGGCCACGCCGGACGGCTGCGGCCGGCGGCGCACACGGGGGAGCCCGGTCACGTGCGACGACCGCGGCCGACGGCACCGGCACGGGTCTCGGTACCGTGATCTCCGTGCGGTGGTGGCGGTTTCTGCTGGGCTGCCTCGGGCTGGTGCTCGCGGCCGCACTCGTCGTACTCGTGGCCCGGTCCCTGGGGCTGTCCGCCGTCCCCCGGTTCGGTGAGCTGCGCCGGGCCGTGGAGTCCGCCGGGATCTGGGGCCCGGTCGTGTTCGTGCTGCTCCAGGTCGCGCTGAACGTCCCGCCCTTCCCCCGGACGGTGTTCACCGTGTCCGCCGGGGTGCTGTTCGGCGCCGTCGGCGGTGCGGCGCTGACCCTGTTCGCGACCGCGCTGTCCGCGGTCGTGGCGTTCGCGCTCGTCCGGGTCACCGGTGGGCGGCTCGTCGCCCGCTACGCCGGCCACCCGCGCGCGGTGTGGGTGCGCCGCAGGCTCGACCACCACGGAGTGCTCGCGGTGACGTCGCTGCGGCTGATCCCGATGGTGCCGTTCGCGGTGCTCAACTACCTGTCCGGGCTGTCCCAGGTGCGGTTCTGGCCCTATCTGGTCGGCACCGTGATCGGGTCGGCGCCGAGCACCATCGCCGTCGTCGCGCTCGGCGACGCCGTGACCGGGCACGTACCGCCGGCCCTGCTGCTGGTCTCCGGGATCTGCGCGGTGCTCGGTCTCGGCGGGGTGCTGCTCGCCGCACGGCGGCCGCTGCCGAACGAGGCCGACGGCGTCGCGCCCGGAGGCGCGGAGCCGGCCGGGACCGCGCCGCCCGCCGGGTGAGGCGGGCGACGCGACGCGTGCCGGCGGCGGGATTCGAACCCGCACTTGCACGGACCTAAACCGTGTCTCTCTGCCAGTTGGAGTACGCCGGCTAGTTCTTTCGGCCGCACCAGGTATCGGTGAGGGCGTGGCAGTTCGCGCACAGGATACGAAGGTTCTCGAGCCGGTTGTCGGTGTGGTCGCCGTTCACGTGGTCGAGCTGGAGCGGGACGGGTCGTCCCTGCCACTCGGTCAGGCCACACCCCTCGCACCGCGCGGCCTTCAGCCCCTCCGCGACGAGCCGCCGGCGCAGGGTCGCGCTGCTGCGGTAGCTCGACCCGCGAACCAGGATGTCCGCCAGCGGGCGTGCCCGCCGCCCCGGGAAGGTCCGGCCCCGGGCCCAGGAACGCCCCGTGAAGTGTGTCGTGTCGAGCTCGAGCGTCCGGATATGCGCGACCACCGCCCGGAACATGCCGCCGCTGGGCTCGTACCCGAGCCGCCGGAGCACGGCGTGCACGCTGACCTCGGCCGCGACGGCCGCCCGCAGCTCGCCGTCGGTGTAGCGCCGTCGGTGGTTGCGGTGCCCGGGGTCGAGCGCGCCCGGGATGTGGCTCGCGTCCGCGCCGGTCCGGACGATGTGGGCTCGCAGCTGGTCGTACCGCCCGGGCCGGATGCCCAGCCGGTGACACACCTCGCTCAACCGTCGCGACACCGCCACCGCCGCGACCAGCTCCTCGTCGGTCCACCGGCGGGCGCGGGGCACGTCCGCTCACCCCGCGCCCGCCGGCCGGACGGGCATCAGACCTTCCAGTCCCGGCGCAGCTTCGCCACGTGCCCGGTCGCCTTCACGTTGTACTGCGCGTCGACGATCGTGCCGTCCTCGCCGACCAGGAAGGTGGAGCGGATGACCCCGGTGACCGTCTTGCCGTAGAGCTTCTTCTCACCGAAGGCGCCCCAGGCGGTGAGGACCTCGCGGTCCGGGTCGGACAGCAGCGGGAAGGTCAGCTCCTCGTTGTCGCGGAACGTCGCGAGCTTGGCGGGCTTGTCCGGGGAGATGCCCAGTACGTCGATGCCCGCGCCGTTCAGCTCGGCGAGGTTGTCGCGGAAGTCGCAGGCCTCCTTCGTGCAGCCCGGGGTGCTCGCCGCCGGGTAGAAGTAGACGACGACCTTGCGGCCGCGGTAGTCCGCCAGGGAGACGGCGGTGCCGTCGGCGTCGTCGAGGGTGAAGTCGGGGGCGGTGTCGCCCGCCTGCAGCCGTGTGCTCATGACGATCAGCGTGCCACCCGTGTCCCCGCCCTCGGCGCCGAGCACGCGGTCTGTGGACGGACCGTCCGGTTGTGGACGGAGTGGGCTCAGGGCTCCCCGGCGAGCCGTTCCAGCCGTCGCAGCTGGCCGTCGAGGTAGGGCCGTGCACGGCGCAGGCCGCCGCGTTCGGCGATCGCCGCGGCGAGCGAGCGCAGCGTGCCGAGCACCGCGGGCAGGTCCGGGTCCCAGCCGCGCCTGCGGCACTCGGCGAACCAGTCCGCGGGGCTCGTGTGACCGCGGGCCCGGTTGCAGCGACCGCAGGCGACGACCTCGTTCTCCAGCCACGACGGTCCGCCCTTCACCTTCGGGACGAGGTGGTCGGTCGTGGCGCGGACCGGTCCGGTGCAGTCGCGGCGGCACCATACACAGTGCCCGCCGTCGCGGAGCGCGGCCAGCGCCAGGCGCTGCGCGCGCCCGGGCTGGGCGGGGGAGGGGGTCACGGAACGGTCAGAACGCGTAGCGGATGCGCAGCCACGGTGCGTGCCGCTCGACGAGGCCGCGCAGTTCACGCACCCCGCGGGCCTTCACGGTGTCCCGGTAGCGCACGTTCCACATGCCGTTGCCGCTGCGCTTGCCCTGCTGGATCGCGGGTCGCCACAGCACCTCCTCCGCCCGCGGGTGCCAGCCGAGGTTCACCTCGTGCAATCCCTCGTTGTGGGTCAGCAGGATCACCTCGGCGGCGGCCTGCGCGCGGAACGCGGGGCCGGTGACGTCGCCGATCCGGGTCAGGAGCTCGGCCCAGTCGGCCTGCCAGCCCTCGCGCAGCACCACCGGGGACAGGTTGAGGTGCACCTCGTAGCCCGCGGCCACGAAGTCGTCGATCGCGGCGATCCGCCGGGCGACCGGGGTGGTGCGCACGTCGAGCAGCCTGCTGTCGCGTTCGGGCATCAGCGAGAACCGGATGCGGGTGCCGCACTGCGGGTCGAGGCCCAGCAGCTCGCGGTTGACGTACTTCGTCGCGAAGCTGGCCCGCGCGCCGGGCAGATCCCGGAAGCAGCCGACCAGGTCGGCCACGTTGTCCGAGAGCAGCGCGTCGACCGCGACGTCGGAGTTCTCCCCGATGTCGTAGACCCAGTCGGTGTGGTGGACCTGGTTCGGTTCGGTCTTGGGCCCCTGACGCCGCACGTGCCCGCGCAGGTAACGGACGATCCGGTCGATGTTGGTGAACACGGTGACCGGGTTCGCGTAGCCCTTCTGCCGGGGGACGTAGCAGTAGGCGCAGGCCAGCGCGCAGCCGTTCGCGGTGGAGGGGGCGATGAAGTCCGCGGAGCGGCCGTTGGGGCGGGCCGAGAGCGACTTCTTCTCGCCCAGGACCAGATTCTCGGTCTTGACCCGGACCCAGCGGTCCACGTTGCCGGCGTTGCCGTGCAGCGCCTCGATGTTCCAGTGCGAGGCGACCTCGACGATCTCGGCGTCGGGGAACGACAGTGCGACCTGCTGTCCGCGCGGCGACGCCAGCGCGTCCGGTTCGGCCCAGATCCGGCGGATGTCGAACAACTGTTCCACAGTCACCCGCCCAGCCTCGCAGGATCGTGCGGGTACCGCCCGGCAACCGTCCGCGGCACCCGAATCGGCGGCGCGCCGTGGGCGGGCGCGCGGACCGGCCCGTGCGGTGGCTACGGTGTGTGCCACGCCGCTCGCGGTGCCCGGACGTCGGTGTCGGGGCAGCGTCGGGCGTGAGCAGCAGGAGTCCCGGGCGCGGACGCGTACCGGCCGAACCGGAGGTGGACGTGGTGGCCCGCGACCCCGAGAACATCCAGCGCGAGATCGAGAAGACCCGGGACGCGCTGGCCGAGAGTCTGGACGCCCTGGCGGACCGGGCGAACCCGAAGAACCTCATCGAGGGCGGCAAGGAGCAGCTCGCGGAGCGGCTCGCCGACCCGAAGGTCAAGTACTCGCTGATCGCGGTCGGCGCGCTGGTCGGGCTGGCGATCGTCCGCTCGATCTTCCGCTAGACCGCCTGCACGCCACGCCCGGCCGGTGCCCGCACCGGCCGGGCGTTCGTGTGTCAGGACAGCGAGTCGCGCAGCTCCAGCGTCGCGGCGCGGTCGGCACCCTCGGCCAGCGGGCGGCGGTAGCGGGCGACGAGCCGGGCCGCGCCGAACCCGGCGACGGCGACGAGGTCGTCGCCGCGCAGGTAGCCGAGCACCGTGCCCTTCACCGGGCCGTCGTCGAGACCTTCGCCGTGCAGCGGCAGCAGCGAGTCCGCGCGGTCCGGCCGCCCGACGAGCTGGATCTTCATACCGAACTGGTCGGACCAGAAGAACGGCACCGCGGCGGGCGGCGGGGTCGTGCCGGTGATGTCCGCGGCGACCGCGGCGGCCTGGTCGCTCGCCGAGGTCCAGTGCTCCAGCCGGGTGCGCTCGCCGGTGTCCGGGTCGGTCCAGGCGGCCGCGTCGCCCGCCGCCCACACTCCGGGCAGCCCGTCGACCCGGCCGCGGTGGTCGCAGGGGATGCCGTCGGCGACGTCGACGCCGGTGGCCTCCAACCAGCCCAGGTCGAGCATGCCGCCGACGCCGACGACGATCTCGTCGGCGGTCACCGTCGACCCGTCGGAGAGCGTGGCGCCCGAGTCCGTCAGCTCCGACACCGACACCCCGGTACGCAGGTCGACCCCGGCGTCGCCCATCAGCCGGGCCACGACCGCACCGGCCTGCTCGCCCAGCAGCCGTGCCATCGGCACGCTGCCGGTCTCGACCACGGTCACCGTGACACCCCGGTCCCGGGCGGTGCTCGCGACCTCGGCCCCGATGAACCCGGCACCCACCACCAGCAGCGACGACGCCGAGGCCAGCGCGTCGCGCAGTTGCTCGGACTCGTCGACGGCACGCAGCAGGTGCGCGGAGTCGGGCTGGTCGTCGAGCACCCGGGAGGTGACCCCCACGGCGAGGACGACGGCGTCGGCGTGCAGGACGGTGCCGTCATCGAGCTCGACCTCGGAGCCGTCGGCCGGGACCTCGGCGGGCCGCAGGGCGACCGCGGAGCGGCCGAGGTGGGTGCGTACGCCGAGCTCGTCGAGGTCCTCGGCGGTGCACAGGTCGACCTTGGTGCGCTCCCACTCACCGGCCAGGAACTGCTTGGACAGCGGCGGGCGGTCGTAGGGGAGGTGCTCCTCGGCCCCCACCAGGCTGATCCGGCCCTCGTAACCGTCCCGGCGCAGGTTCTCCACCGTGCGCAGTCCGGCCAGCCCTGCGCCGACCACCAGCACGTGTTCCGGCACGCTCATCTCCTACCTCCCTGCTCCGGGCCCGGACGGTGCGCCGGTCCCGCCCCGATCCTCGCGGACGGGGCACGGCGTCGCCGCGCGGCCCGGGCGTCAGAAGGTGCGGTCCTCCGGGTCGAGCCGGTTGCGCAGCCGGGACAGCGTCTGCGCGAGCAGCCGGGAGACGTGCATCTGGGAGATGCCGACCTCCTGGGCGATCTGGGTCTGGGTGCGGTTGCCGAAGAACCGCAGCATCACGATGGTCCGCTCGCGGGGCGCCAGCTCGGCGAGCAGCGGGCGCAGTGACTCGCGGTAGTCGACCCGGTCCAGCTCCGCGTCGGCGTCGCCGACCAGCTCGCCGACGGTGGCGCTGCCGTCCTCCGACGACAGCATCTCGTCGAGCGAGGAGCTGCGGTAGGCCTCGGCGGCCTCCAGGCCCTCCAGGACCTCGGCGACGGGCAGGTCGAGGTACTCGGCGAGCTCCGAGGGCCGGGGCGCGCGACCGAGGGTCTGGGACAGCTCGGACACCGCGCCGTTGATCGACACGTGCATGTCCTTGAGCCGCCGCGGCACCCGCATCGACCAGCTCTGGTCCCGGAAGTGCCGGCGTACCTCACCGGAGATCGTGGGCACGGCGAAGGAGAAGAACTCACCGCCCTTCTCCGGGTCGAACCGGTCGATGGCGTTGATCAGCCCGACCGTCGCGACCTGCACGAGGTCGTCGAGGGGCTCGCCCCGGTGGTTGAACCGGCGGGCGATGTGCTGGGCGACGGGCAGGTAGCCGGTGACGAGCTGATCGCGCAGCTGTTCCCGACGGGGGTCGCCGTCGTCGAGACCCGCGTACTGCTCGAGCAGCGGGGTGAGGTGGGCGTACTGAGGGTCCGACGTCACGTCACAGCCCGTGACCCGCGAGCTTGTGCAGGCGGATGGTGAGGGCCGGGCGCCCGCCGTCCTCCTCACCGGACTCGACCGCGACGTGATCGGCCAGGGTCTGCAGGACCCGCCAGCCGAAGGAGTCGGTGGGCAGCTGCGCACCGGTGCCGGTCTCGACCCGGGCGGTGACCTCGATCCGCTCGTCGGAGACGGCGAAGGTGCACCGCAGCGGCGAGCCGGGAGCGGCCATCGCGACCAGCGTCGCGCACGCCTCGTCGACGGCCATCCGCAGATCGGAGACCGCGTCCAGGTCGAAGTCCGCGCGTGCGGCGAGGTCGGAGGCCACCGCACGGACCGTGGGGATCAGCGCGGGCCGCGCCGCGACCCTGATCTCGACGGTGTTGTCGGTGCCGGCGCCGTGCGCCGTGCCTGCCACGTCCTCCTGGGCCACGCTGACGAGTCCTTTCGTGCGACGGGGTGTCGGGCCGGATCATGTCGCCTCCGGCGGGGGTGTGCAGGACCGGGTGCCCGCTCAGGCGCCGGGAATGCCCTCCTGGTCGGGCAGGACGGTGAACAGCTGGGCGGAGCCGGTGACCTCGAGCGGCCGGAGCACGGCCCGGTTGGTGGCGACGACGAACAGCCGCCGTCCGTCCCGGGCGGCCCGCCGGGCGGTGTGGATGAGCACACCGAGGCCGCTGGAGGCGAGGAACGTGACGCCCTCCAGGTCCACGGCGAGGTCGCGGCCGTCGCCGTCGGGGGCGCGGTCCAGCAGCTCGTCGAGGGCGGTCTCGAGTCGCGGTGCGGTCAGGGTGTCGACCTCGCCGCGCACGGTGAGCACGGTCAGGCCGCTGCGCGGTGAGGAGAAGCCGACGCCGAGGTGGGCGGAGTCGGTGCCGTCCAGCTCGGCGTCCCCGTCCCCCCGGGACGGTTGCGCCGGCGCGGATCCGGGCAGGGTGATCACCTCCGTGTCGGGCGCCGGACGGCGCGGAAGCGTTGTGGAGCGCCGCCGTGCTCTCGACGGGCAGGTGTCTTCTCGCGCCGCACGACGCACCGGGGCCGCGGCGGGGCCGTCCTGGCCCGCGCCGGGTCCGGTCCACCCACGACAGGAGACCGGGCCCGACGATACCGGCCGGGCTCGGCGGGCCCGGCACGGCGCCTGCCCTTAGGCTCGCCCGGGTGACGCGGTACTCCGATCTCGGCCCCGGCGCCCCGGCCGGTCCCCCCGGCGACGCGGTGGACCGGGCCGTCGACCAGGCGGTCGCGACCTCGGTGGAATCCTTCGGGGAGCAGCCGAGCACCCCGGCCATGCCGCACGTGCGCGGCGGGGCGCAGGTGGCCGTCCTGATGATCGACCTCTCCGAGTGCCGGATCGTCTACGCCAACACCACCGCGCTGGAGCTGGCCGGTGACCGCCCGGTGCGGCTGCCCATCGGGGTCCGCGAGTGGAGCGAGGCCGCGCGGCTGACCGACCTGGACGGCCGTCCGTACACCGGCGAGGGGTCCCCGCTGGCCCGGATCGCCTCCGGCGAGGCGGTGTCCGGCGAGCCGGTCGCGCTGCACGGGCCGGGGCTGATGCCCGACCGCGACGGCGTCCCGGTCCCGGGGGAGGGGGCCACGGCCAGCAGCACCCTGGTCTGGGTGACCGGGTTCGCGCTGGCCGACCCCGGAGCCCAGGGGCAGGGCACCTACGCGCAGTCCTCGGCCACCGGGCCCGGCCGGGCGCTGGCCGTGCTGCTGCCGCTGTCGGACTCCGAGGCCGGCCAGGGCGAGGACCGCGACCGGATGGGGTTCCTGCGCGACCGTGCGGTGCTCGCCACCGAGATGTCGTTCACCATCTCCGACCCGCAGCGTGAGGACGACCCGCTGGCCTGGGTGAACCCGTCGTTCGAACGGCTGACCGGGTACCCCCTCGACGAGGTGGCCGGGCGCAACTGCCGGTTCCTGCAGGGCCCCAACACCGACCGGTCCGCGGTCCGCCGGGTGCGCGAGGCGCTGCGGGAACGGCGGGCGATCACCGAGGTGCTGCTCAACTACCGGCGCGACGGCACCGCGTTCTGGAACCAGGTGTCCATCTCGCCGGTGCACGACGGCGACGGCGAGCTGGTCAACTTCGTCGGTGTGCAGAGCGACGTCACCGAGCGGGTCGTCGTCGAGCAGGAGCGGCGGGCGGCGCTCGCCGACGCCGAGGCCGCGCGGGCCCAGCTGCGGCTGCTCGCCGAGGCGACCACCCAGATGACGACGGCGCTCGACGTGGCCGACGCCTGCCGCCGCTTCTCCCGGATCGTGGTGCCGGAGCTGGCCGACCTGTGCACGGTGGACCTGCTCGACACCCCCGACGGGGCGACCCGCGAACGGATGGCCGTCGCCGCCCGCGACGCCGACGACGAGGCGCTGCTGTCGCGGTCCGGTCCACTGGGGGCCGTGCGGATCGAGCAGCAGGCCGAGACCGCGGTGCGGACCGGCAAGCCGTACCTGGTGCAGGAGCTGCCCGACGACGGCCGCGAGGTCCACCCCGACGACCCGGAGGCGGCCGACGCCTACGAGCGGCTGCGGTTGCGCTCGGCGATGGTCGTCCCGCTGCTCGGCCGCGGCCGGGTGCTCGGCCTGGTGACGCTGTCCACCCAGTTCCCCTACGGCCGTCGCTGGACCCAGCGCGACCTGCACCTGGCCTCGGACCTCGCGGGCCGTGCCGGGCTGGCCGTCGACAACGCCCGGCTCTACGAGGTGGAGCGGGCTGCGGCGGCCACCCTGCAGCACAGCCTGCTCCCGGCGCTGCCGCAGGTCCCCGGGATGCGGGTCGCGGCCCGCTACCTGGTGGGCGCGGACGGCAACCAGGTGGGCGGGGACTGGTACGACGTGCTGCCGATGCCGGACGGCTCGGTCGGTGCCGCGGTGGGCGACGTCGTCGGCCACGACCTGTCGGCGGCCGCCGCGATGGGGCAGCTGCGCGGTGTGCTGCGCTCCTACGCCTGGGGCGGCGACGCGCCCGGGCCGGTGCTCGACCGCTGCGACCAGCTGGTGCAGGGCCTGGACATCGCCGCGATGGCGACCGCTGTGTACGCCCGGTTCGGGCCGGTGGGCCCCGACGGCGGACGCGAGCTGACCTACGCCAACGCCGGGCACCCGGCGCCGCTGCTGCGCGACCCCCAGGGCCGGCTGCACCGGCTCGACGCGCACCACTCGCCGATGCTCGGCGCGGTGCCGGAGTTCGGGCGGGCCGCCGGGGCGCACCGCGGCGGCGCCACGGTCCCGTGTGCCGCCGGGTCGCTGCTCGTGTTCTACACCGACGGTCTGACCGACATCATCGGTGAGGACGCCGACGCCCGCACCGAGCTCATCGAGCGCACGCTGGAGGAGCTGCCGTCCGACGCCGACCCCGAGCGGGTGGTGGAGCGGGTGCTCGAGGTGTGCCTGCCGGACCGGCTCGACGACGACATCGCCCTGCTCGCGATCCGTCTGGACCACCCGGCCTGACGGTCCGGTCGGCCGGACCGTCATCCGCCCGGACCCGGCTGCGCGTAGCGACCCGATCGGCCGCACCGGCCGACCCGATCGGCGGCCGGTCTGCCGTGTCGGCGGTCCCGGCCGGCCGAGTCGACCGCTACCGGCCGCGTCGGGCGTCCGGGGTCGACCGTCCGGGGCGGCCGCCCACCGGCGGTGCCCCGCCCGGCGGCGGGCCTGCGCCGTTCGACCGTCCGGCCCATCCGCGCTACCGGTGGTCGGGCCGAGGTCACGGTGGTGTTGCGGTCGACGCCGTCCGTGGGTTCCGTGCGCGGGGTCGTCGTCCGCTCGTGGACCGGGTGACTCCACTCGTCCGTCCGGGTGGGTAATCGGCACCCGAATCGGGGATCCGGGCGTTGTACTCGACGGACGACGACGTGTGGGATCGACGGGGGCGAGCGTGAGGCAGGGGACGACGCGACCGCGGAGGCTGGTCGCGGTGGCACTGACCGCGGCGGAGTCCGCCCGTGCGGGGGGCCCGCTCGCGGCGCTCTCCGGTGAGGCGGGGGAGACCGACCTGCTGGTCGTGCGGGACGACCCGGCCCCCACCCGGCGCCCGCTCACACCGGCCGAGGCGCGGGAGCTGCTGGCGGCCGAGGACGACACCGAGGACGTGCCGGTCGAGGCGCTGCCGGTCGAGCGGGTGCGGCTGCACCGGCTCGGGCTGCGCTGGGCGGTGCAGGACGGCGACGAGGCGGACCTCGTCGCGGCGCTCTCGGAGCTGGTCGGGTTCGACCCCGACGACGACACCTGGTGCGTGGCCCCGGCCGCCGTCGGGCCGGTGGACGACCCGGAGATCGAGGTGGTCCGTCGCGCGGTGCGCCGCGTCGCCCGGGTCTACGGCCTGCCGGTGCTGCCCTACCGGCCCGCCGGACCCGTCGCGGAGGACGTCACGGAGCCGGAGGCCCTGCCCTCGGCGGTGTGACGCCGGCCGGGTGGGCAGAACGGCCGCGCAGCAGAACGGCCCGCCCGGAACCCGGGCGGGCCGTGCCGGATCGGTGATCCGTCGTACGCGGTCCGTCAGACGACGGCGGCGAGGCCGGGGCCCTGCTCGGCGACGATGCGCTCGGCGTCGCGACGCTCGATGATGGCGCGGCGCTCGGACTCGCCCAGCCCGCCCCACACGCCGAACGGCTCACGGCTGGCCAGCGCGAAGCGGCGGCACTCCTGCAGCACGGGACATCCCCGGCAGACCTGCTTCGCGCGCTCGGTACGACGCGACCGGGAGGGGTTGCGCTCCCCGTCGGGGTGGAAGAACACGGCGCTGTCCATGCCGCGGCACGCACCCAGTCGCTGCCACTGCCACACGTCGTCCATCGGGCCGGGAAGCCGGGAAACGTCGCTCACGTGCTCACCTCGTCGCTCGGGGCCCGGGAGGACCGGGTTGGCTCCTCACCCCGGTTCCCGAGGGGGTTCGAGATCAAACCTGCGCGACGTCGGGATCGGTGCTAGCGACGGGCCGTGCGAGGTGTGCGGGGCCGGCCGCGCGGTCGGACGGACCGGGCATCGCCCCTGTTCACGACACCGCCACGCACCTCCGCGCCGCGCGCTGTGCCGGGCCGCCGGGTGGATCCGGGCACGCCAGGATGTGACTCAGGTCACTTTATCAGGAGTCGAGTGCGGCCTGCACGTCGTCGTGGATGTCGAACAGATGGTGCAGCCCGGCGATACCGATCGGGCGCAGGACACGCCGCTCGGTGCACGCCAGACGCAGCTCGACCCCGGCCCGGTGGGCCTGCTCCCGCAGCTCGATCAGCGCCGCCAGCCCGGAGGTGCCGAGGAAACGGACCCCGTCGAGGTCCAGCACGACCAGCGAGGCCGCGGAGATCTGCTCGGCCACCGCGTGCCGCAGCTCCGGGGCGGTCAGCATGTCCAGCTCACCGGTCACGGCGACGACGACCGTCCCGTCCGCGGGCCGGGAGGTCTCCAGCCGTAGCCCGTCGCAGGTGTCGGTGACATCGGGTGACGTCCCGCCCGAGCCGTCGGTGGTGCCGGCGGCGGGCGGACGGGGGGCGGTCATTGGGTCGACGGTAGGCACCGCGGCACGGCGTCGCCACTCGGAGCCCGCTCAGCGCAGGCGATGTGTCCCGTCGGGCATCCGCACCGTGAGGCCCCTGCGGGCCAGCAGCTCCAGCAGCGGCACGACGACGCGGCGGCTGCTCCCGAGCACCTCCCGTGCAACGGAGACGGTGAACGCGCCGTCGAGCCCGTCGAGCGCGGCGACCGCCCGCTCCGGCGCGTCGGGGCCGAGCACGACCTCCGGGGCCACCCGCAGCAGTTCCCCGGCGCGGTCGAGCACCGCCAGCTCCCGCGGCCCGAGCCCCAGCTCCGCGAGCCGGGCAGCCC
>NZ_WWFY01001057.1:0-2758 GCF_009864975.1 Pseudonocardia sp. SID8383 | reverse complement strand
GCTGGCGATGCCCGACCCGCAGGCCGCCTGGCTGCTCGACCCGGACACCCCCGCGGGCGCCGCGGTCGCCGGGCGGGAGTGGAACCCGGTGCTCGCCCTGACCGCCGGGTTCGCCGCGCGGGACTGGCCGCGGCTGCCCGCCGCGTTCGTCAACGACCACCCCGTCCTGTCCCTCGTCGCCGACGACGGCGACCGCCGCGGCGACGACGCCCCGGTACTCGTCGCGCACTCCACCGGCGACCTCGCCCGCGCCCACGACCCCGACCCCGCCGGCGCGGTGCCCGCGATGACCGCCGCCGTCCGGGAGCTGCTGGGCATCACCGCCGAGCCGGACTGGACGCACGTGCACCGCTGGCGCTTCGCCTCCCCCGCCGGCACGCGGGAGCAGACCTTCCACCTCGACGACGACGGCGTCGCCCTGGCCGGGGACGGCTGGGGCCGGTCCCGGGTGCAGACGGCCTGGCTGTCCGGGCTGGAGCTGGCCGGGGAGCTCGCGGGACGCCTGGGTCGCTGAGCCCTGGCCGCGTCGGTGTCGGCGACCTACCGTCGTGGGCATGCCCGACCGCGCCACCGCTGCCGCCCCCGTCGTCGTCGAACCGGAGGGACGGCCGTTCGGCGGGTCCACCGTGCCCGCGGAGCTCGACGCCTCCGGCCCGGACGCCGCCGGGCGCGCGGTGCTCGCCGAGCTGGCCGCCGCGCTCGACGCCGACCGGGTCCTCACCGACCCCGATGTCGTGCGCCCCTACGTCCACGACGAGGCCGAGTGGGCCGAGTACGGAACGCCGCTCTGCGTGGTGCGGGCACGGACCACCGCCGACGTCGCCGCGACCGTGCGGGCCTGTGCGGCCCACCGGGTCCCGGTCGTCGCGCGGGGCGCGGGCACCGGGCTGTCCGGCGGGGCGAACGCGGTCGACGGCTGTGTCCTGGTCAGCCTGGAACGGATGACCGCGATCCGGGAGATCTCGGCGGGGGAGAGGCTCGCCGTCGTCGAACCGGGGGTGGTCAACGACGACCTGCGGGCCGCCTGCGCGGAGCAGGGCCTCTGGTACCCGCCGGACCCGGCGTCGGCGCCCTGGTCGACGATCGGCGGCAACGTCGCGACCAACGCGGGCGGGCTGTGCTGCGTGAAGTACGGCGTCACCCGCGACTACGTGCTCGCCCTCGAGGTCGTCACCGCCACCGGTGAGGTCGTGCGGCTCGGGCGGCGCACCGCGAAGGGGGTCGTCGGCTACGACCTCGCCGGTCTGATGGTCGGCTCGGAGGGGACGCTCGGGATCATCACCGAGATCACCGTGAAGCTGCGCCCGGCCCGCCCGGCCGCACCGCGCACCGTCGTCGGGTTCTTCGACTCCCTCGCCGACTGCGGGGCCGCGGTCGCCGCCGTCACCGAACAGGGGCTGCAGCCCGCGGTGTTCGAGCTGGTCGACCGGGAGTGCCTGGCCGCGGTCAACGCGTGGCGCAACGCGGGCCTGCCGACCGGTGCCGCGGCGCTGCTGATCGCCCAGACCGACCTGCCCGAGCCCGCCGCACAGGCCGAGGCCGACGCGATCCTGGCCGCGTTCACCGCGCACGGGGCGACCGAGGCGATGGCCTCGACCGACGAGACCGAGTCCGAGGCGCTGTTCGCCGCCCGCCGGATGGCCTACCCGGCGCTGGAGCAGCTCGGGATGGGGATGCTGACCGAGGACGTCTGCGTCCCCCGGCCGCGGATGGCCGAGATGCTCGCCCGGATCGAGGACATCGGCCGTCGCCGCGGGGTCCGGATCGCGACCGTCGCGCACGCCGGCGACGGGAACCTGCACCCGCTGATGCTCACCCCGCACGACGACCCGGACGCCCGGGACCGCACCCGCGCCGCGTTCGACGAGATCATCGGCGCGGCCGTCGAGCTGGGCGGGACGGTCACCGGCGAGCACGGCGTCGGCCTGCTCAAGCGCGACGGGATGGAGCGCGAGCTCGGCCCGGAGGTGCTCGCCCTGCAGCGGGCGGTGAAGGCGGCCCTCGACCCGGACGGCATCCTGAACCCGGGCAAGGCCGTCTGAACCGGCCGCATCGCCCGGATGGCCGCGCGTGATCGTCCCCGTACCGGGGAACTCCGGAGGATGAGTACGACCGACCCGGCCCTGGTCCCGTCCGCGCTCGCCCTGACCTACCGGGGTCCGGCGCACACCGGTGCGCCGCGGCTGTCCGGCGTGGACGGCGTGCACGAGGTGGTGCCGGTGGTGGCGGCCGAGGTCCGCGAGGTCGAACGCCTCGACACCGCCGACCTGCGGCTGTTCTCCGCGGGCATCGAGCTCGTCGTCGAGCACGTGGTGCCCGACCGGGCCTCGGTGGTGGCGCCCGGCTCGACCTGGGTGCTGCGGCTGCCCGACGCCGGCCCCGACGACGACCTGCGCGTCCCGCTGTCCGGCAGCGAGGTCGAGGGCGTCGCCGACCGGTCGGTCCCCGACGGCATCGACGCGCTCGTCCGCCGGGTTCGCGGCGACGCGCCGCTGGTGCCGGTGGGCCGGGTGCACGTCACCCGCACCGTCAGCAGGATGCGCGACGGCGCCGGGCGCGACCTGGCCACCCTGACCCGCGAGCAGGTCGACGTCGCGACGCTGGGCGGGTCCGCGACCGTCGAGAGCTGGACCGAGGCCGTCGTCGAACCGGGGACGGCCGGGACCGCCCTGCTGCAGCAGCTCGACGACGCCCTGCGCACCACCGGCCTCGTCCGTGCCCCGCGCGGCGGCTCCGCCCGGCTGACCGCGCTGCTGGC
>NZ_WWFY01001056.1:0-2788 GCF_009864975.1 Pseudonocardia sp. SID8383 | reverse complement strand
CCGCAGGAGCACGGCGCGCCGGTCCGCCGGGTCGGTCGCCCGCTCGACCATCCCCAGCCCGGCCAGGGCGTCGACGACCTCGGTCGCCGACCGCGGCGTGATGTGCAGGTGCCCGGCCAGCGCGCCGGGTCGCATCTCGCCGTGACGGACCAGGGTGCCGAGCGCCCGCGCCTGCGACGGGGTCAGGCCCCAGCCCGCCAGCCGCTCGGCCGAGGCGTGGCGCAGCGACCGCGCGACCGACCAGAACGCGTCGACGAGGTCGCTGCGCGAGGGCCTGGTCTGGTCCCGGTCCGGCACGGGAACAGACTAGCAAGTGATGCTGTTGCTGCCTCATAGTGAGGTAACCACAGCATCGTGAGGAGCACTCCGTGGACCCCCGACCCCCGAACCGGCCCGGCCGGCCCGACACCCGCACCTCCTCCCCGGAGGAGAAGGAACAGGCCCGCGCGGTCTCGCTGCGGCGCATCGGCGCCCTGTTCGCCCCGCACCGGGGTCCGCTCTCGGTCGTCGTCGCGACGATCGTCGCCTCGTCGATCGTCGGGATGGCCTCGCCGTTCCTGCTGCGTGAGGTCATCGACGTGGCGCTGCCGCAGCGCGACGTCCCCCTGCTCGCCTGGCTCGCCGGCGGGATGGTCGCGGTCGCCGCGGTCACCGCGGCACTCGGCGTCGCCCAGACCTGGATCTCCACCCGCATCGGCCAGGAGGTCATGCACGGGCTGCGCACCGGCGTCTTCGGCCACCTGCAGCGCCAGAGCCTGGCCTTCTTCACCCGCACCCGCACCGGTGAGGTGCAGTCGCGCATCACCAACGACATCGGCGGCATGCAGTCGGTGGTCACGAACACCGCGACCTCGGTCGCGTCCAACCTGACCACCACCGTCGCGACGCTGGTCGCGATGCTCGCGCTGTCCTGGCAGCTCACCCTGGTCTCGCTCGTCGTGCTGCCCCCGGCGATCCTGCTGACCCGCCGGGTCGCCCGCACCCGCCGCGCGATCACCGCCGCCCAGCAGCGGGAGCTGGCCGACCTCAACGTCACCGTCGAGGAGAGCCTGTCCGTCGACGGCGTCGCCCTGTCCAAGACCCTCGGCAGCGGACCGGAGCTGACCCGGCGGTTCACCGACTCCTCGTCGCGGCTGATCGGGCTGGAGCTGCGCTCCCAGCTCGCCGGACGCTGGACGATGGCCGTCACCCAGGTCGTGTTCGCCGCCGTCCCGGCGGTCATCTACCTCGCCGCCGGCCTGCCCTTCGCGGCCGGGACGATGAGCATCGGCACCCTGGTCGCGTTCACCGCGCTGCAGGGCGGCCTGTTCCGGCCGGTCATGGGGCTGCTGAGCGTCGGGGTCCAGATCGTGGCGTCGCTGGCGCTGTTCGCCCGGATCTTCGAGTACCTGGACCTGACCGTCGACGTCGTGGAGCCCGAGCACCCGGTCGCGGTGGACCACGACCGCGTCCGCGGGCACGTGCGCCTCGAGGGCGTCACCTTCGCCTACCCGGGGAGCGACGCCGCCGCCGTCGCCGGGATCGACCTCGACGTCCCGGCCGGGACCACCCTGGCGCTGGTCGGCGAGACCGGCTCCGGCAAGACCACCCTGGCGGGACTGGTCGCGCGGCTGCACGACCCGACCGCGGGCCGGGTCACCATCGACGGCGTGGACCTGCGGGACATGGCCGCCGCCGACCTCACCCGGATCGTCGGGGTCGTCGGGCAGGACACCTACCTGATGCACGCCACCGTGCGGGAGAACCTGCGCCACGCCCGTCCGGACGCCACCGACGCCGAGATCGAGGCCGCCGCGCGCGCCGCGCAGGTCCACGACCTGATCACCGGCCTGCCGGACGGCTACGACACCGTCGTCGGCTCGCGCGGGCACCGCTTCTCCGGCGGGGAGAAGCAGCGCATCGCGATCGCCCGCACGCTGCTGCGCGACCCGAAGGTGCTGGTCCTCGACGAGGCCACCAGCGCGCTGGACACCCGCACCGAGCGGGCCGTGCAGGCCGCGTTCGACGCGTTGGCCCACGGCCGCACGACGATCACCATCGCGCACCGGCTGTCGACCGTGCGCGACGCCGACCGGATCGCCGTCGTCGACCACGGCCGGATCGTCGAGTCCGGCAGCCACGACGAGCTGCTCGCCGACGCGGGCCGCTACGCCGCGCTGGCCACGGTGTGAGCGGCGACGGTGTGAGCGGCGACGGTGTGAGCGACTACGCCACGCCCGGGGCCGTGACGACCTCGACCAGCCGCGGCCCGTCGGCGGCGAACGCGTCCTTCAGCGCGGCCGCCGTCGACGCGGCGTCGGACACCGACACCGCCGGGACGCCGTAGCCCTCGGAGATCTTCACGAAGTCCAGTCCGGGGACGTCCAGGCCCGGTGTCTCCCCGGTGCCCAGCAGCCCCGCGAAGCCGCGCAGCGCACCGTAGGTACCGTTCTTCAGGATCACGAAGACCACCGGCACCCGGTACTGCGCCGCCGTCCACAGCGCGGTGATGCCGTAGTTGGCCGACCCGTCGCCGACGAGTGCGACCACCCGGCGCGCCTCGCCGTGGGCCAGCTGCGCCCCGACGGCGGCGGGCAGCCCGAACCCCAGGCCGCCGGAGGCGGGGAACAGGTAGCTGCCCGGCTCGGTGAGGTCGGCCTGGGCGACGAAGTCGTCGATGGTCGAGGTGGACTCGCAGACGTGTACGGTCCCGGCCGGGGCCGCGTCGCGGACCAGCGCGAACAGCTGCTGCGGCGGCACGTGGTCCTCGGCGCCCCGCGGTGCGGGCGGCCCGGACCGGGGCGGCAGC
>NZ_WWFY01001055.1:0-3027 GCF_009864975.1 Pseudonocardia sp. SID8383 | reverse complement strand
GCGGACCTCCCGCCCCGTCCCCCCCCGGCGGCCCGGGAGGGCGGGGTCCGACGGCCCCTCGTGGCGCACGCCCGCACCTGCCCGCGCCCCGCGGCGCCGTCCACGACGGACGACGTCGCGGCTCGCCGCTCGGCGGGTGTCCACATCGGACTCCACTTCACTCCCCGTCACGAAAGAAGGAGACACGTCGTGCCTCAGCACCGCGCACGGTCCGCGTCCCGGGCCCGGCTGATCGCCGGCGGCGCCGCTCTCGCCGGCACCGCCCTGATCGGCCTGTCCGGGGCGGCCCAGGCGGCCACCCCGGACCTGGTCCCCGACCTCGGCGCGATCCTCAGCGCCCCGAACGACGACCAGCCCGACCCGGCGCCGACGGCGCCCCCGGTCGAGTCGTCCCACGAGGCGTTCGACTCCGACCAGCCGATCCAGCAGCTGCGCGACTTCGCCCCCGCGGGCGTCCCCGCCGCCGGGCTGGTCGACGTCGTGTCGAAGGCGCCCAAGCAGATCACCCCGACCTTCCTGTCCGGTGGGGCCGGCGAATGAGCCTGCTCCCGCAGTCCCGCTGGGCGCGGCGGGGGCTCATCGCCCTCGCGAGCGCCGCCGTCGTCGCCGGGGTCGTCGCGATCCCCGCGTCGGCCCAGGGAACGATCGACAAGGTCAAGTCCGAGGTCACCGGCGCCGACGGCAAGAGCTACTGGGTCGAGAACAACCTCACGCCGGAGGCCCGCCGGCAGTCCGCCGACGGACCCAGGAAGGAGTACGCGCTGGTCTGGGCCGGTGACGAGAACGTCGCCGACACCGCGGTCGCCGACGTGCGCAACCTGCCGGGGTCGCTGCTCGACCCGGTCGACAAGGTCCGCGACGCACTCCCCGGTCCGGACTTCCTGGCCGTCGTCGACGTCACCAAGGGCACCCCGGACTACGGCAAGGTCGTCAACACCGCGACCGTTGGCCCGCTCGTGGAGAACGAGCCGCACCACATGCAGTACTCGTGGCGCAAGGGCGACAAGATCTACGCGGGCGGCCTGTTCTCCGCGGCCACCTACGTCTTCGACGTCGCGGCGCTGCCGGAGATCAGGCTGTCGGGCATCTCGCTGCCGTCGCAGACGCTCTGCGGCTCGGTGCCGGACGCCTACTGGGTCCTCAAGGACGGCACCGCCTACGGCACCTACATGGGCGGCCCCGTCGCCCCGGGGCCGTGCCGTTACTCAGGCGGCGAGGTCCGCACCGGCAACGGCTTCGCGGGCTCTCCCGGCTCGGTGATCCGGTTCGACGAGGAGGGCAGGAACCTCGTCGAGGCCCCGGCCGCGACCGAGACGCCCGAGGACCCGACCCAGTGCCTCAACATGCCGGCCCTGGGCAACCCCACCTGCGCGAATCCGCACGGCATCCAGGTCCGCGAGGACCTGAACACCATGGTCACCAGTGACTACGCGGAGCCGCGGTCGATCATCCTCGACCCGGTGAAGAACCCGTCGCCGTACCTGCGCCGGCCCACCGTGCGGACCTGGGACATCTCCGACCTGAACAAGCCGAAGGTCACGTCGGTGCAGTACCTGCCGACCGGTCCGCGCTCCAACGGGGTCGACCCGCTGCGCAACGAGAACCGCGCCGTCATGGAGACCACGGTCACCAACCGGCCGGAGAACAAGGGCGCGTTCGCCCAGACCATGCAGGGCGGCGCCATCTTCTACACGCCGGACATCACCGCCGAGAACCCGGAGTGGAAGGAGGTCTTCGACCTGGGGACCTCCGCACCCGAGCTGGGTGTCGGTGGCGAGAACGGCGGCCCGAGCGCGAACGGCGGCTGGATCCAGACCAGCGCCGACGACACGACGCTCTACCACGCCACGATCGGTCGCAAGGCCGGCACGCTGGGCCCGGACGACAAGGGCACCGCGGGCGGGGTCATCGCGCTCGACATCGAGAAGCTCCTGGCCTCCGGCAACGCGCCGCAGTGCTCGATCGACACGATCGAGGAGACCACCGCCGGTGGCGCCGAGAGCGACTGCCCGACGATCAAGGGCACGGTCGGCATCAACCCGGACCAGACCGGCGCGGGCCCGCACTGGGGCGCGCTGGACAACCTGGAGCGCGGTGACGACGGCTACTACCGCCACACCGACCAGCCCAAGCGCCTCGCGACCGCGAACTACTTCGTGGCCCGCACCGGGCTCGACGGCGACCACAAGCTGTGCATGACCGACATCGCCCAGGACGGCTCGCTGAGCCTGGACGAGTCGTTCAAGGACGAGGACACCGGGGACACGTGCGTGAGCTTCAACCGCCAGCACTGGCCGCACGGTGACTTCGGCAACGCCAAGCCGCACTCGATGCTGTTCGTCGCGGCCGACGAGGACATCAAGGACTGATGATGTCCCCCTCGTCGATCGTGACGCTCGTGCCGGCCGGCGGGCTCCTGCCCGCCGGCCCGGCCGGGGACGCCCCCGCCCTGCTCCGTGCAGTGGCGGGGGCCGCCCCGGCGGTCCTCGCCCGAGGACCCCTCGACGGCGTGCCGTTCGCGGACACGGCCCTGCGGCTGGTCCTGCTCACCGCGCTCGCCGTGGTGGCCGGAACCGGTCTGGTCCGGGTCCTGGCCGGTGCGCCCGGACGCGCCGAGCGGGTCGTCGCGGGAGTCGCGGCGCTCGTCGCCGTCTCCGCCGCGGTTGCCGCGGTGACCCGGTCCGGCGCCGGGCTCACCGGCTGGACCCTGTTCCTCCTCCTGTTCACGGTCGCGGTACCGGCGCTGCTCGTCGGTCCCCGCCCGGTACTCGCCGTGCTGCCCGCAGCCGCCGTGACCGCGCTGCTGGTCCTCCAGCTCGCCGGCACCCCCGGCGCGCCGTGGTTCGCGCCGGACGCCGGGTACGCCGTCGCCGGGTCCCTGGCCGCCGGTGCGGCGGTGCACCTGGTCACCACCCGCACCGACGACGACACGCGGCCCGCCCGGGTGCGCGTGCTCGGCATCGCGGCGGGCACGGTGGGGGCCGTGCTCGCCGCGGTGCGGCTCGCCGGCGCCGGGCCGTTCTCGCT
>NZ_WWFY01001054.1:0-4146 GCF_009864975.1 Pseudonocardia sp. SID8383 | reverse complement strand
CTCCTGCGCCGCCTCGAGGGTCGCCTCCAGCGCCTCGTCCGGGCGCCCGGCGAGCTGCCAGTGGTGGGCGAGGCGGGCCGCCGACCCGGGGACGCGGTGGCCGCCGTGCAGCGCGGTGGCGTAGCGGACGTGCAGCTCGACCCGCTCGGCGGGGAGCAGGTCGGCGGAGACGACCTCGGTCATCAGGCCGTGCCGCAGCGTGTAGCCGTCGGCACCGGCGACGACGACGAACCCGGCGTCGGCCGCCTGCCGCACGGCCGCGGCCAGCTCCGGCCCGTCGACGTCGACGACGGCGGCCAGCAGCGTGTGCTCGACCTCCCCGACCCCGGCCGCCACGGCCCGCACGACCTCCACCGCCCCCGTCGACAGCCCGGCGGCTCCCGCCCGCACCAGCTCACGGACGGTCTGCGGCACGCCCCGCGGGTCCCCGTCGAGCACGGCACGGACGGTCTCGCGGGCCAGGAACACGTTCCCGCCGGAGTGCCGCCACACCAGGTCCTCGACGTCGTGGCGCCCCGGTGCCCACTGCGCGACCAGCTCGGCCAGCTCGTGCCGGGGCAGCGGCTCCACCCGGGCGAAGCGCACGCCGCGGTGGCGGCGCAGCTCCCCGGTGAGCCCGAGCAGGTCGATCGGGACGCCACCGGCCGGGTCGTCGCGGTAGGTGCCGACCAGCAGCACCGGCGACGACGACAGCGCCGCCAGCAGGTAGGCGAACAGGTCGCGGGTGGAGCGGTCGGCGCGGTGCAGGTCGTCGACGACGAGCACCACCGGACCCCGGTGGGCCGCCCGCTCGACGACGGCGGCCAGCTCGCCCAGCATCTCGACCCGCCCGGCCGGCCCGTCGGCGCGGTCCAGCCTCGACAGGGCGGCCGCGCACTCTCGGCCCAGCGCGCCGCGGGTGCGGGACTGCTCTCGCAGCGCGGACACGACAGGCCAGAACGGCGGGGCGTCGGCGATGTCGAGCGCGCGGCCGGACAGCACGACCGCGCCGCCGCTCGTCGCGGTGCGGCCGAACTCCGACACCAGTCGGGTCTTGCCGACCCCCGCGTCGCCGCCGAGGAGCACGGCCGAGGCCCCGCCGGCGACGGCGTCACGCAGCGCGTCGGCGAGCAGGTCCAGCTCCGCGACTCGGCCGTGGAACACCTCGGCCGGGGTCTCCCTCACGCCCGGCCACGATAGTGACGGTGTCGTCACCGTTCCAGGGTTCCTGCGGCGACGGTGCGCCGGGCGAGCAGGATCGACAACCAGGCGTGGATGCGGGCGTCGGGTTCGCAACCCCGGCCGTCCCACGGGTGCAGCAGGTCGGCGTACCAGGAGGCCTCGGTGCGGGCGTCGACGACGAGCTCGTCGCCACCGCACAGGGCCAGCGCCATCTCGCAGGCGGCACGCACACGCCACACCCAGAGCCGCTCGAACACCGTCACCCCGACACCGTCACACCCGGGCACTCGTCGGGCCGGCGCCGCTGGTTACAGGCGCGGCGTCACGACCCGGCGACCTCGATCACGACCTTGCCGACCGCCCCGCCGGACCGCAGGTGTGCGACGGCGCCGGGGGCGTCGTCCAGCGACACGACCCGGTCGACGGTGGCGCGCACCCGGCCCGCGCCGACCAGGCCGAGGACCGGCGTCAGCGCGGCGGCGACGGCGGCCCGCTCCTCGGCGGTGCGGACGCTGAAGGTGGTCCCGATCAGGCGGAGTCTGCGGAAGGACAGGGTGTTCAGGTCCAGCGTCGCCGACGGCCCGGCGAGCCGGCCGATCTGCACGACGGTCCCGCCGATCCGCACGGCGGGCAGGGCGGCGGCCAGGTAATCGCCGCCGACGAGGTCCAGCACGACGTCGACGGGCCCGTCGACGTCGCCCAGCGCGTCGGCCCCGACGAGCGGGACCGCCCCGGCGTCGACGAGCGCGGCGCGCTTGGCGGGCGAGGTCGTCGTCGCGAGGACCGGTGCGGCCCCCAGCGCGGCGGCGAGCCGGATCGCGACCTGCCCGACCCCCGTACTGCCGCCGAGCACCAGAACGGCGCCGCCGTCGGTGCCGAACCCGGCCTGGGTGACCAGCGCGTCGTGCGCGGTCTCCAGCGCGACCGGCAGCGCGGCGGCGTCGGTCCAGGACAGGCCGGGCGGGACCGGCAGGGCGCGGCGGGCGTCGACGACGGCGTACTCGGCGAACGCGGCGGGAGCGGACGCGAACACCCGGTCCCCCGGCCCGCGGCCCGGGGCACCGGTGACGCCCGGACCGGCGTCGACGACCTCACCGGCGAGCTCCATGCCCGCGGTGAACGAGCCGTCGTCGTCGGCGTGCGGGACGGGATAGCCGCCGCCCAGCGCCAGCAGGTCGGCCCGGTTCACCCCGGCCGCCCGGACCCGCACGAGCAGCTCCCCCGGGCCCGGGACCGGGGTGTCGATCTCGTCGACCTCCCAGGTCCGGGCACCGGGACGGCCGCGCAGGGCCCGCATCACTTCTTCCGGGGGCGCTTCTCGCGGACCCGGACCGAGACGCGGATCGGCGTGCCGCCGAACCCGAACTCCTCGCGCAACCGGCGCTCGACGAAGCGCCGGTAGCCCGCCTCGAGGAACCCGCTGGTGAACAGCACGAACGTCGGCGGGCGGGTCTGCGCCTGCGTCGCGAACATGATCTTCGGCTGCTTCCCGCCGCGGACCGGCGGCGGGGTCGCGGCGACGAGGTCGTTGAGCCACTGGTTGAGCCGCCCGGTCGGCACCCGGGTGTCCCAGGACTCCAGCGCGCGGTTCAGCGCGGGCGCGATCCGCTGGGTCGACCGCCCGGTCAGCGCGGAGACGTTGACCCGCTCCGCCCAGCGCACGCTGATCAGGTCGCGCTCCAGCTCACGGGTGAGCTGGTGGCGACGCTCCTCGTCGACCTTGTCCCACTTGTTGAACAGGATCACCAGGGCGCGCCCGGACTCCACCACCATCGTCAGGACCCGCTGGTCCTGCTCGGCGATCGGCTCGGAGGCGTCGAGCAGCACCAGCGCGACCTCGGCGGACTCGATCGCGGAGCTCGTCCGCAGCGAGGCGTAGTACTCCATGCCCGAGGCCATCTTGACCCGCTTGCGCAGGCCGGCGGTGTCGACGAAGCGGAACACCTGGCCGTCGAGCTCGACCAGGGAGTCGACCGGGTCGACGGTGGTGCCCGCGACGTCGTGGACGACCGACCGCTCCTCGCCCGCCAGCTTGTTCAGCAGGCTGGACTTGCCGACGTTCGGCTTGCCGACGAGCGCGACGCGGCGCGGGCCGCCCCCGGAGGCGCCGAAGTCGTCACGCGGGGTCTCGGGGAGGATCTCCAGGATCGCGTCGAGCAGGTCACCGGAGCCGCGGCCGTGCAGACCCGACACCGGGTGCGGCTCGCCGAGACCGAGCCGCCACAGGTCGGCGGTGTCGGAGGTGAGCCGGTCGTCGTCGACCTTGGTGGCGCACAGCATCACCGGCACGTCGGCGCGGCGCAGGACCCGCGCGACGGCCTGGTCGGTCGCGGTGGCGCCGACCGAGGCGTCGACGACGAGCAGCACCGCGTCGGCGAGACGCATCGCGGTCTCGGCCTGCTTCGCGACGAACCCCTGCAGGCCGGCGGCGTCGGGCTCCCAGCCACCGGTGTCCATCAGCTTGAACCGGCGGCCGTTCCACAGCGCGTCGTAGACGACGCGGTCACGGGTCACCCCCGGCACGTCCTGCACGACCGCCTCGCGACGGCCCAGCATGCGGTTGACCAGGGTCGACTTGCCGACGTTCGGGCGGCCGACGACGGCCAGGGTCGGGGTCGCCAGCGTCTCGTCGGGGTCGATCCCCGCGGTGACGACGCCCTCCTCGTCGACGGCCACGAACTCCGTCGGGTCCAGCCCGAGCCGGTCCATCTCGGCCCGGTCGGCCGCGTCACCGATCTCGACACCGCTGCGGTACGCCCCGCCGAGGCTCGTTCCGCGTTCGCTGCTCTCGCTCACTGCTCTCTCACGTCCCCGGCCGCGTCGGGCCGTGTCACTTGCCTGTGTTCGTTGTCCAGTTCGCGGACCAGTGTCCGCAGGGCCTCCGTGACCTCGGTGGTCGCGGCGGCCAGGCCGTTCCGTCCCGGCGCCGTCGGCGCCGGCAGCGGGTCGCCGACCAGCACGTCCACCCGGGGGCGGAGGCGGCGG
>NZ_WWFY01001053.1:0-4309 GCF_009864975.1 Pseudonocardia sp. SID8383 | reverse complement strand
CCGCCGCGGCCGCCGCCGCACCCGCTCCGGCCGTGCCGGCCGCCGTCGCCGCTCCCGTCGCCCCGGCCGCCGTGCCGGGGGAACAGGAGTCCGGGCTGCCGGTGCGGGCGCTGTCGTCGCTGCCGTCCCAGGCCACCGACACCTATCGGCTGATCCGCTCCGGTGGGCCGTACCCGTACAGCCAGGACGGGACGACCTTCCAGAACCGGGAGGGGATCCTGCCCGCGACGTCCTCGGGCTACTACACGGAGTTCACCGTGCCGACCCCCGGCGCGAGCACCCGCGGCGCCAGGCGGATCGTCACCGGATCGGGCGGGGAGTACTACTACACGGCCGACCACTACGCCTCGTTCGTCGTGGTAGACGTCTCGAGGTGAGCACCCTTCCCCGTGAGAGCGCCGGAACCGCCCCCGCCGTCGACGCGGCCCGGGGGCGGGCCGGTGGCTCCGGTCTCGTCGCCGTCGTCGAGGGGGTCGCGGACCGCGCCGCGGTCCTGTCCGCCCTCGGCCGGGCGCTGAGCTTCCCCGAGTACTACGGCCACAATCTCGACGCGCTGGCGGACTGCCTCGGCGACCTGTCCTGGCTGCCCGCCGGACCGGTCGAGCTCGTCGTCGCCGACGGTCCGCTCGCCGCGGCCGACCCCGGCACCCACGCGACGGTCCTGGAGATCCTCGCCGAGGCCGTCGCCACGACGGCAGGGACCGACCGGCCGCTGCACGTCACCCTGGCCGGCCCGGCCGCCTGACGACCGTGCCGCCACCGGTCCCGCGCTCGCGGGCGGGGTGCGGAATCCCGGGGGCCCGGTGCGGCGTTGAGGCCGGTGGACCGACCGTGGCGGGTGGCCACGGCGAGGGAGGCGACCTACCGTGGCATCCATGGGTCTCCGGCTGGTGAGGCGCAGGCACGTCGATCTGTGCCGCCTGCGGTGGGCGCCGTGAGGGGTCGTCAACCTCCGCCCGCCGACCCAGGAGCGCCCCGATGTCCCATGGCCCGCACGCCCCGTCCGTCGTGATCGTCGGCGCCGGCCCCCGAGGGGCCGGCGTGCTGGAACGCATGGTCGCGAGTGCGCCCGAGCTGCTGTCCGACGCCCTCGCCGGGCCCGGCGTCGACGTCCACCTCGTCGACCCGTTCCCGGCCGGGGCGGGTCGCATCTGGCGGCACGCGCAGTCCCCGCTGCTCGCGATGAACTCGATGGCCGCCGACGTCACGATGTGGACCGACTCCTCGGTCGTCTGCGACGGCCCGGTGGCACCCGGCCCGTCGTTCTGGGACTGGGCGCAGGACCTGCGCGAGCACGGCGACCCGCGGGCCGAGCTCGGCCCGGAGCTCGCCGACGAGCTGGCACAGGTCACGGCGTCGACGTTCCCGTCGCGGCGGCTGCAGAGCCACTACCTCGCCGCGGTGCTGCGCGAGGTCGTCGGCCGGGCGCCGGCCGGGATGCGGGTGCACGTGCACCGCACCACCGCCGAGGCCCTCGACGAGGCCGACGGCAGGCAGGTCGTGACCCTCGCCGACGGCACCGTCCTGCGCGGCGACGCCGTCGTGCTCGCCTCCGGGCACCTCGACGCCACCCCCACCGACGACGAGATCGCGCTCGCCGCCCGCGCCGACGAGTTCGGCCTGCGCTACCTGCCCCCGGAGCAGACCTCCGACTCCGACCTCTCGGTGATCGCGCCGGGCGAGACCGTGCTGGCCCGCGGGCTGGGGCTGGCGTTCGTCGACCTCGTGGTGCTGTTGTTCGAGGGCCGCGGTGGGCGCTTCGTCGCCGACCCGGACGACGCCGACCCGGGCCGGCTGCGGTACGAGCCGTGCGGGCGGGAGCCGGTGCTCGTCGGCGGGTCCCCGCGCGGCGCGACCTACCACTCCAAGACCCACTACCAGCTACGGGCCGGGCTTCCGCCGCTGCCGCGGTTCCTCGGCCCCGACGTCACCGACGACCTCATCGCCTCCGGCGGCCCGGTCGACGTCGCCACCCGGGTGTGGCCGCTGATGGCCAAGGAGATCGGCTGGGGCTGGTACCACGAGCTGTTCGTCGGCCACCCCGACCGCGTCCGCGCCGGGTGGGACGAGTTCGCCGGGCGGTTCGCCGCCGTCGCGCACGGCTCGCCCGAGGAGGCGGCGCTGATCGCCGAGCTGGTGCCCGACCCGCTCGACCGGCTCGACCTGACCGCGCTGGACCGCCCGCTCGACGGCGTGCACGCCCCGGACCTCGACGCCCTGCAACCCCTGGTGCGCGAACGCATCGCCGAGGACCTGCGCCGGCACGTCGACGAGCGGCACACCCCGCACCTCGGCGCGTTCGTCGCGATGCTGTCGGTCTACACCGAGACCACCCGCCTGGCCGGGTCCGGGGTGCTCTCGCCGCGCTCGAAGGCGAGGGACATGCCGTGGTGGCAGTCGTTCTTCAACTCGGTCGCCTCCGGCCCACCCGGTTTCCGGGTCCGCCAGATGCTCGCCCTGTCCCGTGCCGGGTACCTGCGGTTCCTCGGCGCCGGGATGAGCGTCGACATCGACGCCGACGGCTTCCACGCCACCAGCACGACCCTGGCCGGGGCGGGGCCGGTGTCGACCCGGGTCCTGGTCGACGCCCGGCTGCCCGACCCGAGCGTCTCGCGCACGGTGGACGCGCTGCTGCGCGGCCTGCTCGCCCGCGGCGAGGCTGTCGAGGAGGTCCTGTACGACGACGACGGCGCCCCGCTACGCAACACCGGCCTGCTGTCGGTCCGTCCGGCCGACGGCGCGCTGCACACCGCGGACGGCGGGGTGCACGAGCGACGGTTCGCGGTCGGGCCGCACACGACGGTCAAGGTCGCCGGGGCGTTCACCCGGCCCGGGATGAACGCGCAGAGCCTGCGCTACAACGACGCCGTCGCCCGCGCCGTGCTGGGCGCCCTGCGCGGCGCCGCGTCCCGCGCTGTCCCGGCGGCCTGAGCCGTCCCGGGGGAGCCGGACCCGGTCGGTGTCAGTCGCGGGCGCCGACCGGCTCGGGGACCCGCTCCGGCTCGGCGACGACCGGGCGGCGGCGCGGCAGCAGGGCCACGGTCACGACGAGCGCGATCGCCGTCGCCACCAGCACCCACGGGCCGGGGACGCCGAGCAGCGCGAGCGCCGAGGCGAGCAGCACCGCGGTCACGACCGGTTTGATGAGCCGGCCGGTGCCCCCGGAGGACAGCCGCGCGCCGAACCACACGCCGGGCAGGGCGCCGACGAGCAGCGCCGCGGCGAGGCCGAACTGGACGTCGCCGAAGAACAGGTGCCCGACCGTCGCGGCGGCGACCAGCGGGATCGCCTGCACGATGTCGGTGCCGACCAGCCGCGACGGGTGCAGCTGCGGGTAGGCGAGCAGCAGCATCGCGATGATCAGCGACCCGGCGCCGACCGAGGTCATCCCGACCGCCAGCCCGCCGACGACGCCGATCAGCACCGTCCGCAGCGGACGGACGTCCACCGGCGCGTCGACGTCGACGGCGTTGCGGCTGCCGCGCCGGTCCATGACCTGCCGGAACAGCGTGGTCAGCACCGAGGCGACTAGCGCGATCCCGATGAACACCTTGAGCCGGTCCTCGACGCCGACGCCCTTCCCGATCATCCCGATGACCACCGCGCCGGCGAACCCGGCGGGGACGGCGCCGAGCACCAGCCACCCGGTGAGCCGCCAGTGCACGGTGCGCCGCCGGGCGTGCACCGCGGCGCCGACCGGCTTCATCACCAGCGAGGTCAGCAGGTCCGAGGAGATCGCGGTGAGCGGGTTGACCTTGAACACCAGGACGAGCAACGGGGTCAGGAGCGCACCGCCGCCCATTCCGGTGAGGCCGACGAGGAAGCCGACGAGCAGGCCGGCGAGCGCGAGCGAGGGGTCGAACATGATCCTGCTTCCTGCGCACGCCGGGCGTGCGGGAGCGTCCGTGACCCGTGCGAGGGGTCCGCGGTACGTGGTGGGAGGTCGGTCGGGGGAGGTGCCTCAACCCCGGCGACAGAACTCGTCGAACGCGTCGAGCCGGCGCGACGGCCAGAACCGCTCGAGGTGCGCGACGAGGTGCCAGGAGACCGCCGGGTCCGACTGCGCGCGGCCGGACGCGAGGGTCCGGTCGGCGGGGGCGGCGGTCGTGGTCACCCGACCATGGTGGAACGGATCGAGGGGGTCGACAAGTCGTCGTCCGCTGGTCGGGACGACGGGAAACCTGTCCGGACACGTGGGCGCCGCGGGCCGCTGAGCTGCGGGGACGCGCCGCGGCGGGTGCCTCGTCGGCGCGTCCGGGTGACCCGGGCCACGACCGCCCGGCCCGGGCACCCCGCCCGGCACGACACG
>NZ_WWFY01001052.1:0-12883 GCF_009864975.1 Pseudonocardia sp. SID8383 | reverse complement strand
GGTGGCCCCGGCGGCGGTCGTGGTGGCCCCGGCGGTGGCCGTGGTGGCCCCGGTGGCGGTCGTCCCGGTGGCGGTGGCGGCGGTTTCCGTCCCGGTGGCGGCGGTCCCGGTGGTCCGCCCCCGGCCGGTGGATTCCGTGGTCGTCCCGGTGGCGGCGGTCGTCCCGGTGGCCGCGGCGGTGCCGCGGGTGCCTTCGGCCGTCCCGGCGGACCGGCCCGCAGGGGTCGCAAGTCGAAGCGGCAGAAGCGCCAGGAGTACGACGCCATGGCTGCTCCCTCGGTGGGCGGCGTCCGCCTGCCGAAGGGCAACGGCGAGACCGTCCGGCTGCCGCGTGGCGCGTCGCTGACCGACTTCGCCGAGAAGATCAACGCCAACCCGGCCTCGCTGGTGCAGGTGTTGTTCCACCTCGGTGAGATGGTCACGGCCACCGCGTCGGTCTCGGACGAGATCCTGGAGCTGCTCGGCCAGGAGATGAACTACCGCGTGCAGGTCGTCTCCCCCGAGGAGGAGGACCGTGCGCTGCTGGAGTCGTTCGACATCGAGTTCGGTGACCCGGGCGACGAGGACGCGCTCGAGGCGCGTCCGCCGGTCGTGACCGTCATGGGTCACGTCGACCACGGTAAGACGCGACTGCTGGACACGGTCCGCAAGGCGAACGTCCGCGAGGGCGAGGCCGGTGGCATCACCCAGCACATCGGCGCCTACCAGGTCGCGGCCGAGCTCGAGGGCGAGGAGCGGCTCATCACGTTCATCGACACCCCGGGTCACGAGGCGTTCACCGCCATGCGTGCCCGTGGTGCCAAGTCCACCGACATCGCGGTCATCGTGGTGGCGGCGGACGACGGTGTGATGCCGCAGACCGTCGAGTCGATCAACCACGCCCAGGCGGCCGGTCTGCCGATCGTCGTGGCGGTCAACAAGATCGACGTCGAGGGTGCGAACCCGCAGAAGATCCGTCAGCAGCTCACCGAGTACAACCTGGTGGCCGAGGAGTACGGCGGCGACACCATGTTCGTCGACATCTCCGCGAAGCAGGGCACGAACATCGAGGCCCTGCTCGAGGCGATTCTGCTGACCGCCGACGCGGCCCTCGACCTGCGGGCCAACCCCGAGATGGAGGCGCAGGGCGTCACCATCGAGGGTCACCTCGACCGCGGTCGCGGCCCGGTGGCCACGGTGCTGGTCCAGCGCGGCACGCTCCGGGTCGGCGACTCGGTCGTGGCCGGCGACGCCTCCGGGCGCGTCCGGCGCATGGTCGACGAGCACGGCCAGGACGTCACCGAGGCGCTCCCGTCGCGTCCGGTGCAGGTCATCGGTCTGACGTCGGTGCCGGGTGCGGGCGACACGTTCCTCGTCGTCGACGAGGACCGGGTCGCGCGCCAGATCGCCGACCGGCGGCGTGCCCGCGAGCGGAACGCCGAGCTGGCGAGCCGTCGCAAGCGCGTCAGCCTGGAGGACCTGGACGCCGCGCTGAAGGAGACCAACACCCTCAACCTGATCATCAAGGGTGACAACTCGGGCACCGTCGAGGCGCTCGAGGAAGCCCTGATGAAGCTGGACGTGGGTGAGGAGGTCGAGCTGCGGGTCATCCACCGCGGCGTCGGCGGTATCACCGAGGGCGACATCAACCTCGCCATCGCGGACAACGTCATCGTCATGGGCTTCAACGTCCGTGCCGAGGGCAAGGCCACGGAGCTGGCCAACCGCGAGGGCGTCGAGATCCGCTACTACTCGGTGATCTACCAGGCGATCGACGAGATCGAGGCGGCCCTCAAGGGCATGCTCAAGCCGGAGTACGAGGAGGTCGAGCTGGGCCGCGCGGAGGTCCGCGAGGTCTTCAAGTCCTCGAAGTTCGGCACGATCGCCGGTTGCCTGGTGATGAGTGGGGAGATCCGCCGGAACGCCCGGGCGCGCCTGCTGCGCGACTCGAAGGTGATCCACGAGAACCTCCCGATCTCCTCGCTGCGCCGGTTCAAGGACGACGTGGTCGAGGTCCGCGAGGGCTTCGAGTGCGGTCTGACGCTCGGTACCTACGGCGACATCAAGGTCGACGACGTCATCGAGACGTTCGAGATGCGGGAGAAGCCGCGCGACTAGCGGCTGACGAACGCGCTCCGACGGGGCGGCCGGTCACCGGCCGCCCCGTCGGCGTCAGCGGAGGTGTGTGTGTACGTCGGCTCCCTGGAGTGTGACGTGCTGCTCGGCGACGTCCGGTCGCTGAAGCAGAAGCGCTCGGCGGTGCGTCCGCTGCTGGCCGAGCTGCGCCGGTTCGAGGTGGCGGCGGCCGAGGCGGGACATCTGGACCTGCACCGGCGTGCGCTGATCGGTGTGAGCTGTGTCGCCGCCGACGTGGGGCACGTCCGTGCCCTGCTGGAGCGGTGCGAGCGGCTGGTGGCCGCCCGCCCCGAGCTGGAGCTGTTGTCGGCCCGGACCCGGCTGTTCGGCCCCGACGACGACTGAGTCCCGGCGGTCGGGGGACGGACGCAGCGGCACCGCGTCCCGGCGGTCGGGAGACGACGCAGCGGCACCGCGTCCCGGCGGTCGGGGGACGAACCGGCAGGACCGAGAATCGAACGCGGCGTGACCCCGCGACCCGTGCCTAGACTCGGGCTCGCACGACCCGCTGGAAGGAGCAGGACATGGTCGACCAGGCCCGCGCGCGCAAGCTCGCGAAGCGGATCTCGCAGATCGTCGCGGAGGCCCTCGAGCACGAGGTGAAGGATCCGCGGCTGGCGATGGTGACGATCACCGACACCCGTGTCACCGGCGACCTGCGCGAGGCGACCGTGTTCTACACGGTCATGGGTGCCTCGCTGGAGGAGGAGCCGGACACCGCGGGGGCAGCCGCCGCGCTGCAGAGCGCGAGCGGGGTGCTCCGCAGCCGGGTGGGACAGCAGACCGGGGTGCGGCACACGCCGAGCCTCGCGTTCGTGCTGGACGCGGTGCCGGACACGGCCCGCCGGATGGAGGAGCTGCTGGCCCGCACCCGCGCCTCCGACGAGGAGGTGGCCCGGCTGGCGGCCACGGCGTCGCCGGCGGGGGACGCGGACCCGTACAAGGCCCCGCGGGAGACCGACGCCGAGTGACCGGCGGCGCGCACGAGACCGTCCCGGGTCCCGGTCCGGTCGACCCGGCCGGGGCAGCGGCAGTGCTGCGCCGGGCCCGTGACGTGCTCGTGGTCGGGCACGTCCGGCCCGACGCGGACGCCGCGGGCAGCGCCCTGGCCCTGGCCACGGCGCTGCACCGCGCGGGGATCCCGGTCACCGTGTCGTTCGGCGGGCCGGACCCGGTGCCCGCCGGGCTGGTCGACACCCTCGACCCCGCCGGGCTGGTCGTCGCCTCGGTGGACGCGCCGCGCGCGCCGGACCTGCTGGTCTGTTGCGACATCTCGTCGTCCCCCCGGCTGGGAGACCTGGAGCCGGTGCTGGACACGTCCGGGTCGTCGCTGGCGGTGGACCACCACGCGTCGTTCGTGGCGTTCACGGACCGGTACCTCGTCGACCCGGGCGCCCCGGCGACGGTGACTCTCGTCCGGGCGGTGCTCGCCGAGCTGGGCGTCCCGCTGGACGCGGTCCTCGCCCGGTCCCTGTTCGCGGGGCTCTACACCGACACCGGCGGTTTCCGGCGTGGTGGTGCGGATGCGCTCCGGCTGGGCGCCGAGCTCGTCGACGCCGGTGTCGAGCCCGCTCCGCTGCTGCGGGACATCGGCGGTCCGGTGCCGTTCGCCTGGCTCGCCGCGCAGGCCACGGTGCTGGCCGGGGCCCACCGGGAGGAGGACGTCGCGGCGGGGGCGGACCTGGTGTGGGCCGCCGTCGACGTGGCGACCGCGACCCGGTTCCGGGACCGCACGGTCGCCCTGGTCGGGCCGCTGCAGGCCGCGGCCGGGGGCGGGGTGGCGGCGCTGCTGACCGAGACGGCACCGGGGGAGTGGTCGGTGTCGCTGCGCGGCAACGGGTCCCCGGACCTGTCCCGGGTGGCGACGACGCTCGGCGGCGGCGGGCACACCGGTGCCGCCGGGTTCGAGCGCTCCGGTACCCGCGACGAGCTCCTGGAGCTGCTCCGGGCGGAACTGGCCCGCTGAGCACGTGCCCGGTTGATCGGGTTCATCCGGGGTACATCGCCGCGACACCACGATCGGATGGACCTCGGGGCGGTCCGGTGTCGCAGCACCGGGGCACGTAGCGTGTCCCGCGAGACCAGGAGGTGAGCGGTGCGATCCGAGCCCGCTGCGGCCCGCGGGGGCGACGACAGTCACGGCAACGAGCCCAGCGGGTGGCCGGAGTTCCTCCGGGCCTGGCTGCGCAACCCGGCCCAGGTGGGTGCGGTATGGCCGAGCTCGCCGCGGCTGTCGGCGAAGCTGGCCCGTATCGCGCCGGGTCACGGCGCGCCGGTCGTCGTGGAGCTGGGGCCGGGTACCGGGGCGGTGACCGCGCAGGTCGCGCGCCGGCTGTCCCCGGAGGGGCGGCACCTGGCCGTCGAGCTGGACCCGCGGATGGCGGACTACCTGCGCAGCCGGCACCCGGGCGTCGAGGTCGTGAACGGCGACGCCCGCAAGCTGGGGGCGCTGCTCGCCGAGCGCGACATCACCTCGGTCGACGCGGTGATCTCCGGGCTGCCCTGGTCGCTGTTCGACCGGACGATGCAGCAGGAGATCCTCGACCAGGTCGTCGGGGCGGTGGGGGAGACCGGTGCGTTCGCGACGTTCGCCTACTCCCACACCCTGCCGATGCCCTCGGCGCGGCGGTTCAAGGCGGCCCTGCACGACACGTTCGACGAGGTCGTGATGACCCGAACGGTGTGGCGCAACCTGCCGCCCGCGTTCTGCTTCCTCTGCCGTCGTCCCCGTCGGTGACCCGGCCCGCCCCCATCGCGGGCGGGCCCCGTGACCTCCTCCGGCTCGCCCTGCCCGCGCTCCCGGTGCTGGCGGCCGAGCCGCTGTTCCTGCTGGTCGACACGGCCGTCGTCGGACGGCTGGGTGGGCTGCCGCTGGCCTCGCTCGCCGTCGCGGCGGTGCTGTTCGCGCAGGTCACGACCCAGCTGACGTTCCTGTCCTACGGGACGACGGCGCGCGCGGCCCGGTTCTACGGTGCCGGGCGCCGGTCGGCCGCGGTGGCGGAGGGTGTGCAGGCGACCTGGCTGGCGCTGGGCGTCGGGCTGCTGGTCGTCGTGCTCGGACAGCTCGCCGCGGCACCGCTGGCGGGGCTGCTCGCCGGGGACCCGGTGATCGCCGAGGGCGCGGTGTCGTGGCTGCGGATCGCGCTGTTCGGCGCCCCGCTGGTCCTGGTGACGCTGGCCGGCAACGGCTGGATGCGCGGGGTGCAGGACACCCGTCGCCCGATGTGGATCGTGATCGGCGGCAACCTGCTGTCCGCGCTGCTCTGTCCGCTGCTGGTGCACGGGGCGGGGGACTGGGCGGGCTGGGGGCTGGAGGGCTCGGCGATCGCCAACGTCGCGGGGCAGGCCGTCGCGGCGTCGCTGTTCCTGCGGGCGCTGGTCGTCGAACGACGGCGCGCGCCCGCCGGTGACCCGGTCCGCTTCGCCCCGGACGCCGCGGTGCTCCGTTCGCAGGCGACGATGGGCCGCGACCTGATCGTGCGGTCGCTGGGGTTCCAGGCCTGCTTCCTGTCCGCGACGGCGGTCGCCGCCCGGTTCGGGTCCGAGTCCGTCGCCGCGCACCAGATCGTGCTGCAGCTGTGGGTGTTCCAGTCCCTCGTGCTCGATGCGGTCGCGATCGCGGCGCAGTCGCTGGTCGGGGCCGCCCTGGGTGGCGCGGACGGCGGACACGGTGCGGACCGTGACCGTGCGGACACCGGACCGGCGCGGTCGCTCGCCGCCCGGGTCACCCGCTACGGCCTCGTGCTCGGCTGCGGGTTCGGCGTGCTGTTCGCCGCGCTCTACCCCGTCCTGCCGCCGGTGTTCACCCGCGACGCGGCGGTCCTCGCGGCGATCCCCGCGGCGTGGTGGTTCTTCACCGCGCTGCAGCCGATCGCCGGGGTGGTGTTCGCCCTGGACGGCGTGCTGCTCGGCGCCGGTGACGCGGCCTTCCTGCGCACCACGACGCTGCTCGCCGCGCTCGGCGGGTTCCTGCCGATGATCTGGCTGTCGCTGCTGTTCGGGTGGGGACTGGCCGGGATCTGGACCGGGCTCGCCGCGTTCATGGTGGTGCGCCTGGTCGCGGTGGGGCTGCGGGCGCGGTCGGGGCGCTGGGCGGTCCCGGGGGAGGTCCGGGCCTGACGCGCGTGGCCCGTCGACGGAGCCCGGGCGGCCGAGCGGCACACCAGGCACCCGGTGACGAGGTCCGGAGGTGCATGACGTGCCACTCGGCGGTTCCGGGACGGGGCACCGAGCCACGTCCCGCGCGGCGCTCCTCCCCGAGGCGCCTGGGGCCCGGTGGTGGCGGCGGGGTTCAGCCCCGGTCGGTGGCCGGGGTCGCCGAACGGTGGACGGCGGCACCCGGCCGGTGGAGCGGCGCCCCGGGGTCCTCCGGCGACCCGGTGTTCCCGTCGTCCCCGGGGGACCCGGCCGGGAGCGGCAGCCGCACGGTGAACACGGCGCCGCTGCCGTCGTCGCGGGTACCGACCGTCACCGACCCGCCGAGGCGGCGGGCGATCCGGTCGACCAGGGCCAGCCCGATGCCGCGGGGGCGGCCGCCGCGCGTGGCCCGGGTGCTGAACCCGAAGGTGAACAGCTCGCGGGCGGTGTCCTCGGGCACGCCGGGACCGCTGTCGGCGACCTCCAGCCGCAGCTCGCGGCCGTCCGGAGCGGTGCTCAGCGCCACCGCGACCGACCGCTCCCCGGTGCGCCCGGCGACCACCTCGATCGCGTTGTCGACGAGATTCCCGGCCAGCGAGACCAGGTCGTCCGCGGCGAACGGCAGCCGCAGGTCCGGCAGGACGTCGGGGTCGCAGGTGTCGGTGACGGTCAGGGTGACGTCCTGCTCGGCGGCCTGCCACGCCTTGTCCGCGAGCAGCGCGGCGAGGACCGGGTCGTAGACCGCGGCCACGACCTGCGCGGCGGGGCCGCGGGTGCGGTCGAGCGCGGCGGTCCCTGCCTTCGCGGCGTCGACGGTGTCGCCGAGCTCGATCAGGGTCAGGACGGTCTGCATCCGGTTGCCGAACTCGTGGGCCTGGCCGGACAGCGCGGCAACGGTGTCGCGGGCCTCGTCGCGCTCGCGCAGCACCCCGGCCAGCTCGGTGCGGTCGCGCAGCGTGAACACCCGCGTCCCCGGGCCCGCGGCCGGCCCGGCGTGCCTGCTGTTGACCAGCAGCACCCGCTCCCCGGCCAGGGCGGCCCGGTCGCGCAGGTCCGAGCGCAGCCCGCTCGTGAGCACGGCGGCGACGGCGGGGTCCATGCCGAGGCCTGCGAGCGGCCGCCCCGGTACGGCGGGGTCGTCGGGGGAGTCGTGGCCGGGCAGGCCGAGCAGCCGCCGGGCCTCGGCGTTGACGACGACGAGCCGCCCGTCGCCGTCGACGACCAGCAGCCCCTCGCCGACGGCGTGCAGCACCGCCTCGTGGTGGGTGTAGGCGGCGGTGATGTCCTCGGGCTCCAGCCCCAGGGTCTGGCGGCGCAGCCGCCGGGCCAGCAGCACCGCCAGCCCCGAGCCGACGAGCACCGCCCCCGCGGCGGCCGCGACGATCCCGGGCAGCGAGCGCAGGGCGAGGTCGCTGATCCGGGTCTGCAGCACGCCGACGGACACGACGGCGGCGATCCGGCCGTCGACCAGGACCGGGGTGACGGTGCGGACCGAGGGCCCGAGGGTGCCGGTGTAGACCTCGGTCGAGGTCCGCCCGGCCAGCGCGGGGGCGATGTTGCCCTGGTAGGGCAGCCCGATCTCGTCGGGGTTGTAGTGGCTGTAGCGGATGCCCTGCGGGGACATCACGACGATGAAGCCGGTGGTGGTGGCCCGCCGGACCCGCTCGGCGATGGGCTGGAGGCGGGCGGAGAGGGCGGCGAGACCGCCGCCGTCGCGGACGGCGTCGACGACCTCGGGGTCCGAGGCGAGCGACAGCGCGATCCCGGTGGTGAGCCGGCCCGCGGCGTCGTGCTCCAGGCGGCTCGCCCCGTAGCCGCCGAGCGCGGCGAGCCCGCCGACGGTCAGCAGCACGGTGACGACCTGCAGCAGGAACAGCCGCCGCACCAGCCGCGAGCGGCGCAGCGGCGGGGAGGAACGGAGCGGCCGGCGCACGGGCCCAGCCTGCCACCGCGGGGGCGGCAGTGGGACCCGTGCACCGGCCGGGACGTCGACACCCCCGCGGGCCTCGGGGCTCCGCGGGGGTGCGACGGTCATGGGAGGAGGACGTGTCCGGTCAGGAGCCCGCGCCGACCTTCTCGCGACGGGACTCGTCGGCGTCCGGCTTCGCGGCGCCGTCGGCGGCCTCGTCGATCTCGGCGTCCGCGGCCCCGCCACCGTGCGCGGCCTCCATGTCGGCCTCGACCAGCGTCGGGTCGTCGAGCACCGCGGCGAGCCGCTCACGGTCGAGCTCGCCGTTCCAGCGGGCGACGACCAGGGTGGCGACGACGTTGCCGATCGCGTTGGTCAGTGCGCGGCCCTCGGACATCATGCGGTCGATGCCGACGATCAGCGCGAGGCCGACGACGATGGCCTCGGGGGTGAAGAACTCCCCGCCGAAGGCCTGCAGCGACGCGGCCAGGGTGACCAGCCCGGCGCCGGTGACACCGGCGGCGCCCTTCGAGGTCAGCACCATGAGCACGGCCAGCGCGATCTGCGCGCCGATCGGCAGTACCTCGCCCCCGGCCTGGATGATGAACAGCGCACCCAGGGTCAGGTAGATGCAGGTGCCGTCGAGGTTGAACGAGTAGCCGGTCGGGATGACCATGCCGACGGTCTGCTTCGACGCACCGGCGGACTGGAGCTTCGTGAGGAAGCGGGGGAGCACCGACTCCGACGACGAGGTGCCGACGATGATCAGCAGCTCGTCCTTGATCAGCCGGATGACCTTGAGGACGTTGAACCCGGCGGCCCAGGAGACCGCGCCGAGGACGACGACCACGAACACCGCGCAGGTGCCCCAGAACACGGCCATCAGCTTGAGCAGGTTGACCAGCGACCCGCCGCCCATCTGGCCGACGGTGTAGGCCATGCCGCCGAACGCGGCGACCGGTGCGGCCCACATGATGATCTTGATGATGCCGAAGATGACCTGGGCGATGCCCTCGATGCCGCCGACCAGGCGGCTGCGCAGGGCCGGGTTCAGCGAGGAGATGGCGCAGGCCGACAGGATCGCCAGCACCAGGACCTGCAGCACCGAGTTCTCGACGAACGGGCCGAAGAAGCTGTGCGGGAGCAGCGAGTCCTGGATGAACGGGATGACACCCGACTCCTGACTGCCGGTCGCGGCCTGGTCGGTGGCCTTCGCGAGGTCGGACGCGCTCGGCTGGCCGGTGAATCCGGCGCCCGGCTGGAACACGTTGCCCGCGATGAGCCCCATCGTCAGCGCGATGACGGTCATGACCAGGAAGTAGCCCAGCGCCCGGGCGGCGAGACCGCCGGCGCGGGCCAGGTTGCCCAGCGAGGCGATGCCGACGACCACGGTGCAGAAGATGACCGGGCCGATGATGACCTTGATCATCTGGACGAACGTGTCGGCCAGCCACTTGGTCTCCTTGGCGAACCCGGGGGCGAGGAAGCCCACCAGGATCCCGGAGACGATGCCGACGATGACCCAGAACCAGAGCTGGGTGTAGACCTTCTTCTTGGTCCGGGTGGGGGTGGTGGACCCCGTCCCGGACGAGCCGTCTGCGTTGGCGACCTCGGCCATGTCCGTCCTCCTCGACGTGTGCGGTGGGGAAACGATGGGGTCGGGTCGTGTCGTGGGGCAACCGCGGGGACACCGGGCTTGAGGAAGCTTTGAGGAAAGCGTGGCTAGGGTGGGCGGCGTGCGGGTGCTGCTGGTCGAGGACGACGCGATCCTCGGCGACGCGTTGCGCCGCAGCCTCGTCCGCGAGGGCTACCCGACCGACCTCGTGACCAGCGGGTCCGCGGCCATCGCGGCCGTCGCCGAGCGGGAGCCCGACGTGGTGCTGCTCGACATGGGCCTGCCCGACCGCGACGGCATCGGCGTCTGTCGGGAGATCCGGGAGCGGTCCCGGGTGCCGATCCTGGCGATCACCGGCCGCGGCGACGTCGCGGCGCGGGTGCAGGGCCTGCGCTCGGGCGCCGACGACTACCTGGTCAAGCCGGTCTCCACCGAGGAGCTCGTCGCCCGGATCGAGGCCGTCCTGCGTCGTGCCACCGGCTCGGCGGTGGCCGCGACGGTGAGCGTCGGCGACGTCGTCGTCGACCTCGACCGGCGCGCGGTGACCGCGGGCGGCGCCGAGGTCGCGCTGACCCGCAAGGAGTTCGACCTGCTCGCCGCGCTCGCCCGCCGCGAGGGCGCGGTGCTGCCGCGCACCGAGTTGCTGGAGCAGGTGTGGGGGATCGCCGACGCCTCCGCGGCACGCACGCTGGAGGCGCACGTGGCGTCGCTGCGGTCGAAGCTGGGCACCCGCGACGTCGTGGTGACGGTCCGTGGAGTCGGGTACCGGCTGGCGCGTTAGCGTCCCGGCGTGCCCGCACGCAACCCGCCCCCGCCGCCCGGACTCGTGATCGTCGACAAGGACCGGGGCCCGACCAGTCACGACGTCGTCGGGAAGCTCCGCCGGATCATGGGCACCCGCAAGGTCGGCCACGCCGGGACGCTGGACCCGATGGCGACCGGGGTGCTGGTCGTCGGCATCGAGCGGGCCACCAAGCTGCTCGGGCACCTGTCGCTGGACACCAAGGCCTACACCGCCACCGTGCGCCTCGGGCAGGCCACCGACACCGACGACGCCGAGGGCACGCCCATCGGCGAGCCCGTCCCGGTCGATGCCGACGACGCCGCTCTCCGGGCCGCGACGGCCGCGCTGACGGGCGAGATCATGCAGGTCCCCAGCGCGGTCTCCGCGGTCAAGATCGACGGGAAGCGCGCCTACCAGCGGGTCCGCGACGGCGAGACCGTCGAGATCCCGGCCCGCCCGGTCACCGTGTCCGCCTTCGAGCTGCTCGCGGTGCGCCGCGAGGGGGCGTGGTGCGATCTGGACGTCGCCGTCGACTGCTCCTCGGGCACCTACGTCCGCGCGCTCGCCCGCGACCTCGGCGCCGCGCTGGGCTCCGCCGGGCACCTGACCGCGCTGCGGCGCACCCGGGTCGGACCGTTCACCCTGGAGCACGCGCGCACCGTCGAGCAGCTCGCCGAGGACCCCGGGCTGTCGCTGGACCTCGCCGCGGCCGTCGCGACGGCGTTCCCCCGCCTCGACCTCGACGCCTCCGCCGCCACCGACGTGCGGTTCGGCAAGTCGCTGCCCGCGGCCGGGATCGAGGGCACCTACGGCGTGTTCGCCCCGGACGGCGCCGCGCTGGCCCTGATGGCCGACCGCGGGCGCGACGCGCGCCCGGTCGTCGTGCTCGCCCCGGCGGGCTGACGGCCGGGGCCGGTCGCGGTCGCCCGCTGCACGGGATCCCACCCGGTTCGCCTAGGCTCGCGACCGTGCAGCGGTGGCGTGGTCTGGAGGCGGTTCCGCCCGGCTGGGGCCGGTGCGTCGTCACCGTCGGCGTGTTCGACGGGGTGCACCGGGGACACCGGCAGCTGATCGCCCGCGCGGTGGAACGGGCGCACGAGCGCGGCCTGCCCGCCGTCGTCGTGACGTTCGACCCGCACCCGGCCGAGCTGATCCGGCCGGGCACGCACCCGGCGCGGCTGTCCACACTCGACCGGCGGGCGGAGCTCGTGGCCGAGGCGGGCGCGGACGTCTTCTGCGTCATCCCGTTCACCGAGGCGCTGTCCCGGATGGCCCCCGCCGGGTTCGCGCACGAGGTGCTGGTGGACCGGCTGCACGCGGCCGTCGTCGTCGTGGGAAGCAACTTCACCTTCGGCCACCGGGCCGAGGGCGACGTCGGGACCCTCGCCGAGCTGGGCCGTCGCTTCGGGTTCGCCTGCGAGGCCCTCGACCTCGTCTCCGACCGCGACGTGACCTTCTCCTCCACCTACATCCGGTCCTGCATCGACGCCGGGGCCGTCCGCGACGCCGCGCACGCGCTGGGCCGCTGGCACCGGGTGGACGGTGTGATCGTGCACGGCCACAAGCGTGGCCGTGACCTGGGCTATCCGACGGCAAACGTCGCCAGCCCCCCGCACACGGCGATCCCCGCCGACGGCGTCTACGCGGGCTGGTTCCGCATCGGCGACCGCCGCCTGATGGGCGCCGTCTCGGTGGGGACCAACCCCACGTTCTCCGGGCGGGTGCGCACCGTCGAGGTCTACGTACTCGACGTCGACGAGAACTTCTACGGCCACGAGGTCGGCGTCGAGTTCGTCGAGCGGCTGCGCGGCCAGGAGCACTACGACGGCATCGAGGCGCTCGTCGCGCAGATGGGCCGCGACGTCGCGACCTGCCGGGAGATCCTCACCGCGGCCGGCGACGCGACCGGACCCGACGGGGCTCCGGGTTAGGTGAAAACCCCCTGCCGGGGCCGAACGTCCACGCCCGCACCGCGTGGGCGCCGAGGCTGTCCGGCATGGACGACCCCCGCACCGCGGACCCGGTGGCGCAGGAGATCGCGCGTAACCGCGACCGCCAGAGCGCGATCTACGGCGAGCCCCTCGACGAGCGCATCCGCCGGCTCACGACTGGTCTCGGCATCACCCAGGCCCGCCTCGCCGCCGCGGTCGGGCTGAGCCCGGCGATGCTGTCCCAGCTGGCGGGTGGGCGCCGGGTCAAGATCGGGGACCCGGCGGTGCTGGGCCGGATGACCGCGCTGGACCGGCGGCTCGCGCACGGCCCGGTGCCCGACGCCGAGCGCGACGTGCTGCTGGCCCGGGTCCGCCAGGAGCCGACGCCGTGG
>NZ_WWFY01001051.1:0-22952 GCF_009864975.1 Pseudonocardia sp. SID8383 | reverse complement strand
GGCGCGGGTGAGTCGGCGGGCACGGGCGAAGGGGCGGGCGCGGGTGGGTCGGCGCGCTTCGCGGCCCGGCGACGCCGGCGGGCCCCCTCGTGCCCGCCGGACGTGCCGTACCCGATCAGGACGTTCCCCGATCCGGTGTCCCCGGCGTCCCCGACCGACACCAGCGGCTCCCCGACCCGCAGCGTCTCGCCCTCCGCACCGTGCCGGGTCAGCACCGTGCCCGCGTACGGCGACGGCACCTCGACCACGGCCTTCGCCGTCTCCACCTCGGCCACGGGCTGGTCGACGCCGACGGTGTCCCCGTCGGCCACCAGCCAGCGGACCAGCTCGGCCTCGGTCAGCCCCTCCCCCAGGTCGGGCAGGGTGAACACCTGCGCACTCACGCCGCGTCCTCCCAGCCGAGCGAGTCGACGGCGTCGAGCACCCGGTCCACCCCGGGCAGGTGGTGCTGCTCCAGCTTCGGCGGCGGGTAGGGCACGTCGAATCCGGTCACCCGGCGCACCGGCGCCTCGAGGTGGTGGAAGCACCGCTCGGAGATCCTGGCGGCGATCTCCGAGGCGACCGAGGCGAACCCCGGGGCCTCCGCGACGACGACCGCCCGCCCGGTCCGGCGGACCTGCGCGCAGACGGTCTCGTCGTCGAACGGCACGATCGACCGCAGGTCGACCACGCCCAGGTCACGGCCCTCGCGGGCGGCCTCCTCGGCGGCGGCGAGCACGACCGGGACCGTCGGGCCGTAGGCGATGAGCGTCGCGTCGACCCCGGGGCGGCGGACGACGGCACGTCCGATCGGCGGCACCGGGACGGTCGTGTCCACCTCCTCCTTCATGAAGTAGTGCTTCTTCGGCTCCAGGAAGACCACCGGATCCGGGTACTCGATCGCCGCGCGGAGCAGGCCGTGGGCGTCGGCGTTCGTGGCCGGGGCGAGCACGGTCAGCCCGGCGGTGTGGGCGTAGTACGCCTCGGAGGAGTCGCAGTGGTGCTCGACGCCGCCGATCCCGCCGGCGTAGGGCACCCGGATGACCATCGGCAGCCGCATCCGGCCCGAGGTGCGGTTGCCGAACTTCGCGACGTGGCTGGCGATCTGCTCGAACGCCGGATAGGCGAACGCGTCGAACTGCATCTCGACGACGGGCCGCAGCCCGTTCATCGCCATCCCCACCGCCGTGCCGACGATGCCGGACTCGGCGAGCGGGGTGTCGAAGCAGCGGTGCTCGCCGAACTCGGCCGTGAGCCCGTCGGTGACCCGGAAGACCCCGCCGAGCGGACCGACGTCCTCCCCGAACACGACGACGGTCGGGTCGGCGGCCATCGCCTCGCGCAGCGCCGTGTTGATCGACTGCGCCATGGTGAGCTTCACGGGACCGGTCTTCACGGCGTGACCTCCAGCTCGGCGCGCAGCTGGGCGCGCTGCTCGCGCAGCTGCGGGGTGGGGTGGGCGTAGACGTGGGCGAACAGGTCCTCGGGGTCCACCGGGGACTCGGCCGCGATGCCGGCGCGCAGGGCGGCGGCCATCCGCTCGGCGTCGTCGGTGAGCGCGCGCTCGGCGTCGTCGTCGAGCAGGCCGTCGGCGCGCAGCCGAGCGCGCAGACGCACCAGCGGGTCGCGGCCTGCCCAGGAGGCGACCTCGCTCTCGTCGCGGTAGCGGCCCGCGTCGTCGGCGTTGGTGTGGGCCTCCATGCGGTAGGTGTCGGCCTCCACCAGCGTCGGGCCGCCACCGGAGCGGGCCAGGGAGACGGCGCCGTCGAGCACGGTGAGCAGCGCGGGGAGGTCGTTGCCGTCGACCCGCACACCGGGCATGCCGTAGCCGACCGCCTTGTCCGCGAGGTCGGCGGCTGCGCTCTGCCGATGCAGCGGCACCGAGATCGCGTACTTGTTGTTCTGCACGAGGAACACCACCGGCGCCCGGAACACCGCGGCGAAGTTCAGCGCCTCGTGGAAGTCGCCCTCGCTGGTCGCGCCATCGCCGCAGAGCGCCAGGACGGCGTCGGGCTCGCCCTTGAGCCGCGCGGCGTGGGCGACGCCGACGGCGTGCAGCAGCTGTGTGGCGAGCGGGGTCGCCTGCGGGGCGACGCGGTGGCCGGCGACGTCGTAGCCGCAGTGCCGGTCCCCCCGCAGCATCGTGAGCACCTCCACCGGGTCGACACCGCGCGCGACGATCGCTGCGGTGTCGCGGTAGGTCGGGAAGAGCCAGTCGTCGTCGCCCAGCACCATCGCCGCGGCCACCTGGCAGGCCTCCTGGCCGCGCGAGGACGGGTACACGGCCAGACGCCCCTGCCGGACCAGCGCGCCGGCCTGCTCGTTGAGCCGCCGGGCGTGCACCAGGCCGCGGTAGCCGTCGAGCAGCCGGTCCGGCGGCGGGAGCTGAGCGCCGGGCACCGTGGTGCCGTCCGGTTCCAGCAGGCGGACGGTCTCGCGCCGGTCGTCCACGATGACTCCCCTCCGTGCGGACACAGTGCCTCGAGAATGGCGCATGATCCGTACGATCGACTCGGAAAGCGGAGATGCCGAGACGATCGGCCCGCAGCGCGGCACCGCTCCGGACGAGTGGTCCGGGTCACCGGTGTCCGGCGGGGCGCGGCGAGACGAACGGAGGGGCCGGTGCTCGACGACATCGACCGGCGGATGGTCGGGGAGCTGCAGCGCGACGGCAGGCTGACCGGGCGCGCGCTGGCCGAGCGCCTGACGATCTCGCGGGCGAACGCCTACGCCCGCCTCGCCCGGCTCGTCGACGATCGCGTGGTCACCGGGTTCACCGCGCTCGTCGACCAGGACAAGGTGGGGCTGCACACCTCGGCGTACGTGACGCTGACAGTGCGCCAGAACAGCTGGCGCGAGCTGCGCGAACAGCTGCGCGCGATCCCCGAGGTCCGGCACATGGCGCTGGTCGGCGGGGACTTCGACGTACTGCTGCTGGTGCGCACCACCGGCAACGACGCGCTGCGCAGCGTCGTGCTCGAACGCCTGCAGGCGCTGCCGGCCGTGGTGTCGACCCGGACGATCCTGATCTTCGAGGACGAGTCCCGCTAGCCGCGGGCGGGTGTGCCCTCGGCCCAGGCGGTGTCCAGCACCTCGCGCAGCGCCTCGATCGGCTGGGCGCCCGCGACGCCGTAGCGGTCGTCGATCACCAGGAACGGCACCGAGGTGATGCCCAGGCGGCGGGCCAGGTCCTCGTCGGCGCGGACGTCGTCGAGGTGGCGGTCGGAGCCGAGCACCGCGCGGACGCCGTCCTCGTCGAGCCCGGCGCCGACGGCGATCCGGACCAGCGCCTCCGGGTCACCGATCGGCTCGCCGTCGGTGAACGAGGCCCGCAGCAGCCGGCCCTTCAGCTCGTCCTGCACCGTGGCGCCGCCGGTCTCCCAGGCGTGGTGCAGCAGCCGGTGGGCGTCGGCGGTGTTGCCGTGGCGGGCCCGGTCGAAGCGGAACTCCAACCCGTCCGCGGCCGCGGTGGCGGTGACCTGGCCCTCCATCCGGCGGGCCGCCGCGACGCTCACGCCGTACTTGGCCGCCAGGTGCTCGGCCCGGTCACCGGGCTGCTTGCGCGGCGCGGCCGGATCGAGCTCGAAGCTGCGCCACCGCAGCGTCACCGCGTCGCGGTGTGCGAAACCGGACAACGCCGCCTGCAGACGCGCCCGCCCGATCGCGCACCACGGGCAGACGACGTCGGACCAGATCTCGAGCTTCACGACCGGTCGCAACCCGCGCGCGACCCACGGCATTCCCCGCCGAGGAGGTCAGCTCCTCGGCTCCCGGTGGTCCTTGAGCCGCTGCAGCTTCCCGACCGAGCGCTCCAGGGTGTCGGGGTCCACGACGTCGCAGGTCACGGAGATACCGACGGTCTCCTTCACCGCGCGCACGAGCTCCGCGGCGGCCGGGTCGCGACGGTCGGCGGGCGTGTCGCCGCGGGCCTCCACGCGCACGGTCATCGCGTCGAGCCTGCCCTGGGTGGTCAGCTCCAGCTGGAAGTGCGGCGCGAGCCCGGGCGTGCGGAGCACGATCTCCTCGATCTGGGTCGGGAAGACGTTCACCCCGCGCAGGATGATCATGTCGTCGGACCGGCCGGTGATCTTGGCCATCCGCCGCATCTGCGGCCGCGCGGTACCCGGGAGCAATGTCGTGAGGTCGCGGGTGCGGTAGCGGATGATCGGCAGCCCCTCCTTGGTGAGGCTGGTGAACAGCAACTCTCCCTCGGAGCCGTCGGGCAGCGGGGTGCCGTCGAGCGGGTCGACGACCTCGGGCAGGAAGTGGTCCTCCCAGATGTGCAGACCGTCCTTGGTCTCCACGCACTCCTGTGACACGCCGGGTCCCATGACCTCGGACAGCCCGTAGATGTCGACGGCGTGGATGCCGGCCCGCTCCTCGATCTCGGCGCGCATCTGCTCGGTCCAGGGCTCGGCACCGAAGATCCCGACCTGCAGGCTCGTCGACCGGGGGTCGACACCCTGGCGCTCGAACTCGTCGAGCAGGGTGAGCATGTAGCTCGGGGTCAGCATGATGACCTCGGGCTCGAAGTCGCCGATGAGCTGCACCTGGCGCGGGGTCATCCCGCCGGAGACGGGGATGACGGTCGCGCCCAGCTTCTCCGCGCCGTAGTGCGCGCCGAGCCCGCCGGTGAACAGGCCGTACCCGTAGGCGACGTGGACGCGGTGGCCGGGGCGCCCGCCCGCGGCCCGGATCGACCGGGCGACGAGCCCGGCCCACCGGTCGAGGTCACCCGCGGTGTAGCCGACGACGGTCGGGCGCCCCGTCGTGCCCGACGACGCGTGGATCCGCGCGATCCGCTCACGCGGCACCGCGAACATGCCGAACGGGTAGGTCTCCCGCAGGTCGGCCTTGGTCGTCGTCGGGAACTTCGCGATGTCGGCGAGCTCGCGGCAGTCGGCGGGGCGCACGCCGTGCTCGTCGAACCTCGCGCGGTAGTGCGGCACGTTGTCGTAGGCGTGCCGCAGCGACCACTGCAGACGCTCCAGCTGCAGCGCACGCAGCTCGTCGACCGACATCCGCTCGGCGGGGTCCAGCAGCTCGGCCGGGGGCGCGTCGCCGAGGCGCCTCGTCGCCGCCGTCATCACGCGTCCTTCTTCGCGACGAGGGTGAGTACGTCGTAGCGGGCGACGGACTCGCCGTCCTGCCGCGTGACGTCGGCGTCCCAGCGGACCTCGCCGTAGCCGGCGGACTCGCGCGGGGTGAGCTGCTTGCAGGTCAGGGTCACGGTCAGCTCGTCGTCGAAGCGGACCGGGGTGAGGAACCGCAGCCCGTCGACGCCGAAGTTCGCGAGCACCGGGCCCGGGTCCGGGTCGACGAACAGGCCGGCGGCCAGCGAGACGACCAGGTAGCCGTGCGCGACGCGCTGCCCGAACAGCGGGTTCGCCGCGGCGGCGGCCTCGTCCATGTGCGCGTAGAACGTGTCGCCGGTGAACTCGGCGAAGTGCTCCACGTCCTCCCGGGTCACCCGGCGCGGACCGGCGACCAGGCAGTCGCCGGGGCGCAGCTCCTCGAGATGCCTGCGGAACGGGTGCACGTCGGTGGTGTGGCGCTGCGCACCGGTGACCCAGCGGCCGGTGATCGCGGCGAGCGAGTCGGGGTCGGCCTGGACCGCGGTGCGCTGCATGTGGTGGAACACCCCGCGCACGCCGCCCATCTCCTCACCGCCGCCGGCGCGGCCCGGGCCGCCGTGGACGAGCTGCGGCAGCGGCGACCCGTGCCCGGTGGACTCGCCCGCGTCGCGGGCGTTGAGCACGTGCACGCGGCCGTGGAACGGCGCGACACCGAGCACGACCTCGCGGACGAACCCGGGGTCGGCGGAGACGACGGACCCGGCGAGCGACCCCTGACCGCGGGCGGCGTAGTCGATCAGCTGCGCAGGAGTGTCGTAGGGCAGCACGGTCGACACCGGGCCGAACGCCTCGACCTCGTGCGGCTCGGCGCGGTCCGGGTCACCGACCAGCAGCAGCGGGGAGACGAACGCGCCACGGTCGGCGTCGGCGCCGGTCACCTCGACGTGGTCGGGGTCGCCGAACACGATCCGGCCGGCATCGCGCAGGGCCTTCACGCTGCGGCGCACCTCCTCGCGCTGGTCGAGGCTCGCGAGCGCCCCCATCCGGACGCCCTCGGCGCCGGGGGCGCCGACCACGACCCTCGCGAGCCGCGCGGTGACGGCCTCGACGACGGCGTCGACGTGTGCGCGCGGCACGAACGCGCGCCGGATCGCGGTGCACTTCTGCCCGGCCTTGACCGTCATCTCGGTGGTCAGGGCCTTCACGAAGAGGTCGAACTCCTCGGTGCCGGGCGTCGCGTCCGGGCCGAGCGCGGCCAGGTTCAGCGAGTCGGCCTCGGCGGAGAACCGCACGGAGTTCCGGACGACCCCGGGGTGGCTGCGCAGGGTCTGAGCGGTCGACGCCGAGCCGGTGAAGCTCACCAGGTCCTGTCCGGTGAGGTGGTCGAAGCAGTCCCCCAACGACCCGGCGACGAACTGGACCGCGCCGTCGGGCAGCAGACCCGAGTCCACGATCAGCTCGACCAGCCTCGCGGTCAGGAACGCGGTCGGCGACGCCGGCTTGATCAGCGTGGGGACACCGGCGAGGAACGCCGGGGCGAGCTTCTCCAGCGGCCCCCAGACCGGGAAGTTGAACGCGTTGACCTGCACCGCGACTCCGTGACGCGGGGTCAGCACGTGCTGGCCGAGGAAGCTGCCGCCGCGGCTCAGCGGCTCGACCGCGCCCTCGACGAACACGGTGTCGTTGGGCAGCTCACGCTTGGCCTTCGAGGCGTAGGCGAGCAGAACCCCGATGCCGCCGTCGATGTCGAACGTCGAGTCGTCGAGGGTCGCCCCCGTGCGCGCGGAGACGGCGTAGAGCTCCTCACGGTGCTCGCGCAGGTGCCCGCCGAGTGCCTTCAGCAGTGCGGCGCGCTGGTGGAAGGTCAGCTCGCGCAGGGCCGGGCCACCGGTGCGGCGACCGTGGGCCAGGGCCGCGCCGAGGTCCAGGCCCTCGGCGGAGACACGGGCGACCTCCTCGCCGGTCACCGCGTTGTACAGCGGGCGGCCCTCGCCGCTCCCGGTCTGCCAGGTACCGGAGAGGTGACTGCGGAGCAGGGTCATCGGCGAGCCTCCGTCGCGCTTCGTCGTCGCGGGTCAGCAATTGAACCGACCGTTCGTTCGGGCGAACCTAGCACCGGTCCACGGAACCGCACCAGGGTCCGTCCGGACGCCGGCAGGAAGGGGAGACCGATCGTTCGGTCGGCCGCTAGGCTCACCGGATGTCCTCCCCCGCCACCGGCACCGATCCCGCCGTCCTCGTGACCCGCGACGAGACCGACCCGTCGGTCGCAGTGGTCACGCTGAACCGCCCCGCGAAGTACAACGCGCTCACCGTCGAGCTCAAGGAGGCGCTGCTCGCGGCGGCCGTGGAGGTCGCCGCGGACGAGACGGTGCGTGCCGTCGTGCTGACCGGGGCCGGGAAGGCGTTCTGCGTCGGCCAGGACCTGGGCGAGCACGCCGCGGCGCTCGAGGTCGACCCCGTCGACGCCCTGGGAACCGTCCGCCGGCACTACAACCCGTTGATCCGCGCGCTCAACGAAGCGCCCAAGCCGGTGATCGCCGCGATCAACGGACCGTGCGTGGGCGCCGGGCTCGGCATCGCGCTGGCCGCCGACCTGAGGATCGCTGCGGAGGGCCTGAAGTTCTCCACCGCGTTCACCGGCATCGGACTGTCCACCGACAGCGGCCTCGCGGCGTCGCTCGCGCACGCCGTCGGCGTCTCCCGGGCGACCGAACTGGTGCTGCTGAACGAGCAGTTCACCGCCGAGGACGCCCGCAACTGGGGCCTGGTGCGCGACGTCGTCCCGGCCGATGAGGTCCTCGGCACCGCACTGGAGCTCGCGCGCCGGCTGGCCGCCGGACCCACCCGCGCCTACGCCGAGGTGAAGGGCGCGCTGCGCTTCGGCGCGGTCAACGAGCTCCCCGCCGTCCTGGAGTACGAGGCCGACGCCCAGGTCCGGCTGTCGACCACGCGCGACCACCAGCAGGCCGTGAGCGACTTCCTCGCGAAGAAGAAGCCCGTCTTCGAGGGCCGATGAGCTCGCCGGTCAAGCGGGCCCGGCGGCCCAGCGGCGGCCGCGACGCGCTGCTCGAGACCGCGGTCGGGGAGTTCATCGACCGCGGCTACGACGCGACGTCGATGGAGGACCTCTCGCGGGCCGCCGGGATCACGAAGTCGTCGTTCTACCACCACTTCGCGGGCAAGGAGGCGCTGCTGCGCGCGGCGCTGGAACGCGCCGTCGACGGGCTGTTCGGCGTGCTCGACCTCCCCGAGGCCCGCACCGGCTCCCCCGCCGACCGGCTGCGGGTGATCGTCGCCGCGCAGGTCGGGGTGCTGATGGCCGAGCTGCCGTACGTCACCCTGCTGCTCCGGGTGCGCGGCAACACCGAGACCGAGCGCTGGGCACTGGAACGCCGCCGTGCGTTCGACGCGGCCGTGCGCGCCCTGGTCCGCGACGCCGTCGACGCCGGCGAGGTCCGCTCCGACGTCGACCCCGCCCTGGCCGCACGGTTGCTGTCCGGCACGATCAACTCGATCGTCGAGTGGTACCGCCCAGGCCGCCCCGGGACCGCCACCCTGCCCGAGGACGTCGTCCGCGCCGCCTTCTCCGGCATCGTCCCGGCCCCGTGACCGACGTCCGGGTCCGCGTCCGCCCCGAGGTCGACGACGCCGCGCTCTCCGCGCTGCACGCCGCCGGGTTCGACGAGACCCCACGCCTGCGACGCTGGTCCGCCCAGCTCGCCGCACACAGCCTGAGCTGGCTCGACGCCCGCGACGGCGAGGCGCTCGCCGGGTTCGTCAACCTCGCCTGGGACGGCGACCGGCACGCGTTCCTGCTCGACCTCGTCGTCGCCGACGGGTACCGCCGCCGCGGGATCGGCCGGGCGCTGGTCGCCGGGGCCGTGGAGCAGGCCACCGCGGCGGGCTGCACCTGGCTGCACGTGGACTTCGCCCCCCACCTGATCCCCTTCTACCGCTCCTGCGCCCTCCCACCCACCGACGCCGGCCTGCTCCGCCTGCACCGCTGAGTCACGCCGAGCGTGACGAACCGGTGCCCGGCACCACGGCTTCGCGACGCTCGAGGTGGGCCCGGACGGAGAGGGCGAGGGACTCCGGGTACAGGAGGACGTCGACGGCGGAGGGGCGCAGGATCGTCCAGCCCGCGCGGGACAGGTACTGCTGACGCTCCAGGTCCTTGCGGGCCTGCGCCGGATCGCGGTGGTGCTCGCCGTCGTACTCGATCCCGAGTCGTACGTGCGGGTAGGAGAGGTCGATCCGGTAGGGGCCGACGGGGTGCTGCAGCACCGGTGGCGGCAGCCCGCCGTCGTGCAGCGCCAGCCGGACGCGGGTCTCCATCGGTGACCCGGCGAGCGGATCCGACAGCGCGACGAGGCCGGGGAGCCGCCGGATCCCGCGCGCGCCCGGACGCCGCCCGGCGAGGTCGAGCACCGAGGTCGGAGTGAAGCCACCGACCCGGGCCAGGGCGTCGAGAGCGATCACGGCCTCCACCCGCGGCACCCGGCGGGCCAGGTCGAAGGCGGTGCGCAGCGGCGTGGTGGCGGTGACCGTCCGGCCGGGTACGAACCTCGGTCGGCGGCCTCCGGGGACCGGGATCCGTACCCCCGGCACCAGCTCGTCCGGCGCGAGCAGGCCGCGGTGGACGAGCACGCCGCCGCGGATCCGCCGACTGCCACCCGGCGCCACGATCTCGACCGGGACATCCTTCGGAGCGCACCGGGCGTCGTGCACCTCCGCCGCCGCCCAGCCCGCGAGCGCGACGGAACCGCCGCCGGGCACGGGGGCCCCCGTGACGGCGAGCGCTCCGACCGCCAGGGCCGCGGCCTCGCACCGCAACAGGTAGGTCACCGGCACCTCGGCGCGGACGTGCACGCCGCGCACCAGACGCCGGAAGCGCGGGCCGCGCAGCTGGTTCGGGGTGACCAGCCCGGCACGGACCGCCGTCGCACCGCAGAAGGGCCGCGAAAGATCCATGCGCCTTGGACGACACCGGCGGCTCAGCGGTTCCCCTCATCGCCGAGCGTCGCGTCCGCGTGGTCGCGACCACCGGAACGCGACACCCGGTGCCGGGGTTGCGGGATCCCCCGCTCATCCGCCACACTCGTAGCCGAACGAACATTCGGTACGGAGGTGTCCAGTGACGAGCACCGCGCCATCCCCGGCGGAGCTGGAGGAGCGGTTCGACGCGACGATCGCGGCGGACCAGCGGATCGAGCCGCGGGACTGGATGCCCGAGGCCTACCGCAGGAGCCTGATCCGGCAGATCGCCCAGCACGCGCACTCGGAGATCATCGGGATGCAGCCGGAGGGCAACTGGCTGCTGCGTGCGCCGTCGCTGCGGCGCAGGGCGATCCTGCTGGCCAAGGTGCAGGACGAGGCCGGCCACGGCATGTACCTCTACGCGGCCGCGGAGACCCTCGGCGTCGACCGCGAGGAGCTCACCGAGAAGCTGATCGACTCCAAGCAGAAGTACAGCTCGATCTTCAACTACCCGACGCTGTCCTGGGCGGACATCGGCGTCATCGGGTGGCTGGTCGACGGCGCGGCGATCGCGAACCAGGTCCCGCTGTGCCGCTGCTCCTACGGGCCCTACGCCCGGGCGATGATCCGCATCTGCAAGGAGGAGTCGTTCCACCAGCGTCAGGGCTACGAGTCGCTGCTCGCGCTGACCGCGGGGACCGAGGCGCAGAAGCGCATGGTGCAGGAGTCGGTGGACCGCTGGTGGTGGCCGTCGCTGATGATGTTCGGCCCGGCCGACGGCGACTCCCCCAACACGCACCAGTCGATGGCGTGGGGCATCAAGCGCCACACCAACGACGAGCTGCGCCAGCGCTTCGTCGACATGACCGTCCCGCAGGCGGCGGTGCTGGGCGTCACGCTGCCCGACCCGGACCTGCGCTGGAACGACGAGCGGCAGGCGCACGACTTCGGCGAACCGGACTGGTCGGAGTTCACCGCCGTGGTCTCCGGGGCGGGGCCGGCGAACCGGCAGCGGCTGGACCACCGGCGTCGCGCGCACGAGAACGGGGCGTGGGTGCGCGAGGCGGCGCAGGCCTACGCGGAGAAGCAGGGGGCACGGGCATGAGCGAGCAGGACATGAGCACCGAGCGCAGCGCAGGCGGAACGAGCATGAACACCGAGAGCAGCGCAGGCGGAACGAGCATGAACGCCGAGGGCGGCCACGGCGCCGTCCCGACGACGGGTGTCGAGACCGGGCGGGGTGCGAAGCCGAGCCGTCGCGCCTGGCCGCTCTACGAGGTCTTCGTCCGCGGCAAGCGCGGGCTCAACCACGTCCACGTCGGGTCGCTGCACGCCGCGGACGACGAGATGGCCCTGCACAACGCCCGCGACGTCTACACCCGCCGCAACGAGGGTGTGAGCATCTGGGTGGTCCGCGCCGACGCGATCACCGCGTCCAGCCCGGACGAGAAGGACCCGTTCTTCGGCCCGAGCGGGGACAAGATCTACCGGCATCCGACGTTCTACGCGATCCCGGAGGAGGTGCCGCACCTGTGAGCGGCTCCGTCTACGACGGCCTCACCGAGGAGGGCGACGACCCGCGCTGGGCGTTCGGCTCGGGGTTCGAGGACAGCGAGGCGGACATCGTCGCGCCGGTTCCCGCGGGCACCGATCCGGCGGACCTCGCGGAGTACTGCCTGATGCTCGGCGACGACGCGCTGATCCTGTCCCACCGCCTGACCGAGTGGGTCTCGAACGCCCCGGAGCTGGAGGAGGAGGTCGCGCTCGCCAACACCGCGCTCGACCTGCTCGGCCAGGCCCGGGTGCTGCTGTCCCGCGCCGGGCACCTGACCGGCCGCGACGAGGACGCGCTGGCCTACTGGCGCGAGGTGTCGGAGTTCCGCTGCGTCGGGCTCGTCGAGCCGTCCGACGACCTGGACTTCGCCCGCGCCATCGCCCGGCTGCTGGTGTTCTCCAGCTGGCGGCTCGCGCTGCTGCACCGGCTCACGGACTCCGCCGACCCGGTGGTCGCCGCCGTCGCCGCGAAGGGGGTCAAGGAGGTCACCTACCACCGTGACCACGCCGCGCGGTGGACGCTGCGCCTCGGCGACGGCACGCCGGAGTCGCACCGGCGCATGCAGGACGCGCTGGAGTGGGTGTGGCCGCACCTCGGCGAGCTGTTCCGCACCACCGACACCGAGCGACGCCTGGTCGCCGCCGGTGTCGCCGTCGACCCGGCGGACACCCGCGAGGAGGTCGACGCCGTGCTCGCGCAGGTGATCGGACGGGCCACGCTGACCGTGCCGCAGGTGCCGCCGACCGGCACGATCGGGGGCCGCGGCGGCCGCCAGGGCGTGCACACCGAGAAGCTGGAGCCCGCGCTCGTCGTGCTGCAGAGCCTCGCGCGCCGGCACCCCGGGGCGTCCTGGTGAGCGGGGCGGGCACGGTCGTCGCGCAGGTCGTCGACCCCGAGATGCCGATGCTCACCCTCGACGACCTCGGCGTGATCCGCTCGGTGTCCGAACAGGACGACACGGTGACGGTCACGATCACCCCGACCTACTCCGGCTGCCCGGCGATCGAGGAGATGCGCGCGGACATCCGCGGCGCGCTCGCCGCGGCCGGGTACACCGGCGTCGAGGTGCGGACGGTGTTCTCCCCCGCCTGGAGCACGGACTGGATCAGCGAGGCCGGGCGGCGCAAGCTCGCCGAGGCCGGCGTCGCGCCACCCGGGAGCGCCCCGCGGACGGGCGGACCGATCCCGCTGACGCTGGACGCGCCGTCGACGGTCGTGCCCTGTCCGCAGTGCGGGTCCCGGGCGACCGAGGAGCTGTCGCGCTTCGGCCCGACCGCGTGCACCGCGCTGCGGCGGTGCACCACCTGCCGTGAGCCGTTCGAGCACATGAAGGAGATCTGAGGGTGCGTGAGCATCGCAGCGAGCCCTGGCGAGCGAGGAGCGGAGCGTGCCCGGTGATCGACCGGACCGGCGAGGAGATCCGATGAGCGAGCGGCGCGCGGCGGCGTGGCAGGCCCGGGCCAACCAGGCGTACGGCCGGACGACGCTCGCCCTGGACGACGAGATCGAGGCCCTGCTGGCCGAGGACGACGCGCTGCCCGCCGGCTTCCACCGGCTCGTGGTGACCGAGGTCGACCGGCTGTGCGACGACGCCGTGGCCGTCACCTTCGACGTCCCCGAGGATCTGCGCGGGCACTACGACTTCCGGCCCGGCCAGTATCTGACCCTCCGGAAGGACACCGCCGACGGCGAGGAGCGCCGGTCGTACTCGATCTGCTCCGCCGCCGGGACCGCACCGCGGGTGGGGGTGCGCCGGGTCGACGGCGGCCTGTTCTCCGCCTGGCTGGTCGACGAGGTGAGCCCGGGCGACGTCGTCGAGGTCGGCCCGCCGGCCGGGTCGTTCACCCCCGAGCTGACCGCGGGCACGCACCACGGACTCGTCGCCGCCGGGTCCGGGATCACCCCGGTGCTGTCGATCGCGGCGTCGCTGCTGGCCGCGCACGACGACACCCGCGTCACCCTCGTCTACGGCAACCGGCGGACCGACACGGTGATGTTCACCGAGGAGATCGCCGACCTGAAGAACCGCTACGGCCCGCGGCTGCATCTGCTGCACGTGCTCTCGCGCGAACCCACCGAGGCCGAGATCGTCAACGGCAGGCTGGACGCCGACCGGCTGCGGCTGCTGTTCACCGCGCTGGTCGACACCGGCGACGTCGACGACTGGTGGCTGTGCGGCCCGCTCGGCATGACCGAGGCCGCGGTCGCGGTGCTCGGTGAGCGGGGCGTCGAGCGGCGCCGGGTGCACCGCGAGCTGTTCTACGTCGACGAGCCGCCGCCGGAGGTCGACCGCCACGAGCCCGAGCGGGACGGCGACGGCGCGCAGGTCACGGTCGTCCTCGACGGACGGTCGACGACGCTGGCCGTCCCGGCGGGCGAGTACGTCCTCGACGCCGCCCAGAAGGTCCGTGGCGACCTGCCGTTCGCCTGCAAGGGCGGGGTGTGCGGGACGTGCCGGGCGAAGGTGACCGGCGGCGAGGTGACCATGCGGCGCAACTACGCGCTGGAGGACGACGAGGTCGCCGCCGGGTTCGTCCTCACCTGCCAGTCCCGCCCGGTGACCGACACCGCCACGGTCGACTACGACGCCTGATACTGGCGGGCATGACCACGTCGCGGCGCGGCCACCCGGTCGGACCGACCGGGTCGGTCGTGGTGCGCGCGCTCGGCCTGCTCGACGCGTTCGGCCCCGACCGGCCCGCGCTGTCGCTCAGCGACCTCGCCCGGCACGGTGGCGTCCCCCTGTCGACCGCGCACCGGCTCGTCGCCGACCTGGCGGCGTGGGGCGCGCTGGAACGTGACGACGAGGGCCGCTACCGGATCGGGCTGCGCGTCTGGGAGCTCGGCGCGCTCGCCCCGCGCGGGCAGGCGCTGCGCGAGACGGCGCTGCCGTTCCTGGAGGACCTGTCCCGGGTCACCCGGGAGAACGTGCAGCTCGCGGTGCGCGAGGGCGCCGAGGTGGTGTTCGTCGAGCGGCTCGCCGGCTCCGGCGCGGTCCCGGTGCAGACCCGGGTCGGGGGGCGTTTCGCGCTCACCGCGACCGGGGTCGGGCTGGTACTGCTCGCGCACTCGCCGCCGGAGCTGCAGGACGAGGTACTGGGCGCAAGGATCGAGCGCTACACCCCGTTCACGGTGACCGACCCGCAGCGGATGCGCCGCATGCTCGCCGACGTCCGCCGCGACGGCCACTCGGTCAGCGACCGGCAGGTCACCGACGACGCGCTGTCGGTCGGCGCCCCCGTCTCCGACGCCCGTGGTCAGGTCGTCGCGGCCGTCTCGCTCGTCGTGCGGCACGGCAGCGTGTCCGCCCGCGCGCTCGCCCCGCTGGTGCGCACCACCGCCGCCGGGATCAGCCGCGCGCTCAGCACCTCCACGCGCTGAAACCCTTCCATTATCCGGAAGGAACGTACGGCGCGGCCCCCGTCGCCCCGCATCCTCGCTGCACCACCACGACCGCGCGGAGACGACGGAGTCCCACCATGCGCCCATCCCCCGCGGCGGACACCGTCCGCCGCCTGCTCGACGACGCACCGATGTCCCGGTACCAGTGGGGCGCGGTCGCGGCGTGCGTCCTGCTCAACGTCCTCGACGGCTTCGACGTGCTGGTCATGGCCTTCACGGGCCGCTCGGTCGCCACCGAGTGGGACCTGTCCGGCAGCCAGCTCGGGCTGCTCCTGTCCGCGGGCCTGGTCGGCATGGCCGCCGGTTCGGTCCTCATCGGACCGTGGGCCGACCGCGTCGGGCGGCGGCCGATCGTGCTGGGCTGCCTGGTCGTGGCGGGCCTCGCCATGCTGGGCTCGGCCGCGGCGCAGTCCCCCGGCCAGCTCGGCGCGCTGCGACTGATCACCGGGCTCGGCGTCGGCGGCATCCTCGCCACCAGCAACGTCGTCGCCGCGGAGTACGCCTCGGCCCGCTGGCGGGGGCTCGCGGTCAGCCTGAACTCCACCGGCTACGCGATCGGGGCCGTCCTCGGCGGCGTGCTCGCGGCCACGCTGATCGGGCAGTTCGGCTGGCGGTCGGTGTTCCTCGCCGGGGGCCTGGCGACCCTGGCCGCGGTCCCGCTGGTCTGGTGGCGGCTGCCGGAGTCCCTGGACTTCCTGCTCGTGCGCCGCCCGGCCGGGGCGCTGGAGCGGGTCAACGCGCTGCTGGCGCGGATGGGGCACGCGGCGCTGCCCGCCCTCCCCGACGGCGCTCCGGTGCGGACCGGCGTCGCCGCGGGGTACGGGGCGCTGCTGCGCCCGGCGCTGCGCCGCACCACGGTGCTGCTCTGGATCAGCTTCTTCTGCGTGATGGCCGGGTTCTACTTCGTCACCAGCTGGACGCCGACCCTGCTGGTCGAGGCCGGGCTCTCCCCGGACGCGGGCATCGCCGGCGGCACCCTGCTCAACGTCGGCGGCATCTTCGGTGCCGCCGGGCTCGGCCTGCTCGCCGCCCGGTTCGCGCTGCGGCACGTGCTCGCCGGATACCTGCTGGCCACCGCGGTGCTGCTGGCCGTGTTCATCGCCAGTACCTCCTCGCTCGCGGTGGCGTTCGTCGTCGCCGCGCTGGTCGGGCTGTTCGTCAACGGCTGCGTCGCCGGGCTGTACGCGATGGCACCGACCTCCTACGGCGCCGACGTGCGCACCACCGGCGTCGGCACCGCGCTCGCGGTCGGCCGGTCCGGGGCGATCCTCGCGCCGACCCTGGCCGGGTCGCTGCTCGACGGTGGAGCGACCCCGCAGTCGCTCTACCTGCTCTTCGCGGCCGTGTTCGTCGGCGCGGCCGCCCTCGTCCTGCTGCTCCGCCGATCCGACACCCCCACCACCCAGGGAGTCCCCGCATGAGCTCGATCCCCCGCGACCAGTGGTACGTCGCCGCCTACTCCGCCGAGATCGGCCGCGAGCTGTTCGGCCGCACGATCTGCGACGAGCCGATCCTGTTCTGGCGCACCGAGGCAGGCCAGGTCACCGCGCACGCCGACCGCTGCGTGCACCGCCGGTTCCCGCTGTCCCAGGCCCCGAGCCGGCTCGTCGGCGACACCGTCGTCTGCGGCTACCACGGATTCACCTACGGCGCCGACGGGAAGTGCGTGGCGGTGCCGGGGCAGAACCGGGTGCCGCGCACGGCCCGGCTGGCGGCCTACCCCGTCGTCGAGCAGGACTCACTGATCTGGATCTGGATCGGGGACCCGGAGCGCGCCGACCCGCTGCGCATCCCCCGCGCGACCTACCTCGACGACGCCGCGTGGACCACGGTGCGCGGGATGGAGCCGCTGGCCGCACGGTTCTCACTGCTGGTGGACAACCTGCTCGACCTGTCGCACGAGACCTACCTGCACGGCGGCTACATCGGCACCCCCGAGGTCGCCGCCACCCCGATCTCCACCGAGGTCGACGAGGACGCCGGCGTCGTCTACGTCTCGCGGCACATGGCCGACGCCGAGTGCCCGCCGTTCTACGAACGCTCCACCGGCCTGTCCGGGCGGATCTCGCGCTGGCAGGACATCGAGTACACCCCGCCGTGCCTGTACAAGCTGCACTCCCGGATCGCGCCGGTCGGCTCGGTCCCGCACGCCGACGGCTCCGACCCGGACGCCTTCCACGTGGAGGTCGTCTACGCGATCACCCCGGAGACCGAGCACTCCACACACGACTTCTGGATGGTCGCGCGCGACTTCGCCCTCGCCGACGTCGAGGTCTCGGCGTTCCTCGCCGAGCAGAACCGCACCGTCGTGCTGCAGGACGTCGAGGCACTCGACGTGCTGGAGAAGGTGATCGCCACCGAGCCGGCGGGCTACCAGGAGCTGTCGGTCAACATCGACACCGGCGGGCTCGCCGCGCGCCGGATGCTCGCCCGGATGGCCGGCGCGGCACCGGCGGTCCCGTCCCCGGCGCCCGCCCGGTGAGCGCGATCCCCGAGGCCCCGCCCGTCCTGCACGGGCACCGTGTCCAGCGCATCCACTGGGTGCTGGGCACCGACCTGCTGCGCGCGGTGTGCCACTGCGGCGCCGAACGCGTCTTCGACGACCCGGTGCCGCTGTGGGACTGGCTGCTGGGCTGCCCCGTGGACCACGAGACCTGGAGTACGTCGTGACCGAACCCGAGCTGCACCTGGTGGTGGAGAAGAAGGAGCTCCTCGCCGACGACGTCGTGCTGCTGACCCTGCGCGACCCGTCCGGCGCCGAGCTCCCGGAGTGGACGCCCGGTGCGCACCTCGACCTCGTCCTGACCGCGGACCTCGTCCGGCAGTACTCGCTGTGCGGGGATCCGGGCGAGCGCTCGGTCTACCGGGTCGCGGTGCTGCGCGAGCCCGCCGGGCGGGGCGGCTCGGCGCACGTGCACGACGTCGTCGCCGAGGGAGACACGGTGCTCGTCCGCGGGCCGCGCAACCGGTTCGCACTCGTCGACGCCCCGGGCTACGTGTTCGTCGCCGGCGGGATCGGCATCACCCCGCTGGTCCCGATGATCGCGGCGGCGCACGCCGCGGGCGCGGACTGGCAGCTCGTCCACGGCGGGCGCAGCCGGGCCTCGATGGCGTTCACCGAGCTCGCCGGGCGTCACCCCGACCGGGTGGCCCTGGTGCCGCAGGACGAGGCCGGGCTGCTCGACGTCGCCGGGATCCTGGCCGCGGCCGCCGGGCGACCCGTGTACTGCTGCGGGCCGGAGGGGCTGCTCGCCGCCGTCGAGGCCGAGGGGGAGCGTCTCGGCGTGCCGGTGCACGTCGAGCGGTTCTCCGCCCGGCCCGGCGCGCTCGACGGCCCGGACGAGGCGTTCGAGGTGGAGCTGTCGGGGTCGGGGACGGTCGTCGCCGTCCCGGCGGGCTGCTCGATCCTCGACGCCCTGGAGGGCGCCGGGATCGCGACGCTGTCCTCGTGCCGGGAGGGGACCTGCGGGACCTGCGAGACCGGGGTCCTCGCCGGCGAGCCGGACCACCGGGACTCGCTGCTCACCGAGGAGGAGCAGGCGTCGAACGAGGTGATGATGCTGTGCGTGTCGCGCTCCCGGTCGCCGCGGCTGGTGCTCGAGCTCTGAGGCCGGGCGCCCCGTAGGGTCGGGCGCGTGTTCGTCAAGGTGTGCGGGCTGCGGACCCCCGGTGACGTCGACGCGGCCGTGGCCGCCGGCGCCGACGCGGTCGGGTTCGTCGTGTATCCGCCGAGCCCCCGCCACGTCGACCCGGCCGACCTCGGCGCGCTCGTCGCCCGGGTGCCGGACGGCGTGCGGTCGGTCGTCGTCGTCGCCGACCTGCCCGCCGACCGGGCCGCGGCGGTGACCGCCGACGCCGGCGCCGACGTGCTGCAACTGCACGGCCGCTACACCCGCGACGACTTCACCGCGGCCGCCCGCGCGCCGATCACCCTGTGGCGGGCGACCTCGCTGGCCCACGACCCCGACCTCACCGTGGGCCTGTACGGCGAGGACGTGCTGCTGCTCGACTCCCCCGTCGCCGGGTCCGGCGAGCGCTGGGACGCCGAGGCACTCGACCCGCGACCGGCCGGGAGGTGGCTGCTCGCGGGCGGGCTGGACCCGGACACCGTCGCCACCGCGGTGCGCCGCGTCCGGCCCTGGGGCGTCGACGTCTCCAGCGGCGTCGAGTCGTCCCGCGGTGTGAAGGACCACGCCCGCATCCGCGACTTCGTCGCCGCCGCCCGCGCCGTGGGCTGAGGACCGCGCGGCCGATCCGATCAGCACGTTTCCGCCCCACCGGGGGCCGCAACGTGCTGATCGACGTGGCTTGACGGCGTGGCGGGGTGGGGCGTGTGCAGCGGCAGCCCTCGAGAGATGCATGACCTCGCCGGATCGTGCATTATTCCGGCGATCAGGCACCGTCTCGACGTCGAGGAGCCGTCATGGCCGCGGGCGCACTGCAGGGCAAGGTCGCGATCGTCACCGGGGGTGCGTCCGGCATCGGCCGGGACGACAGGCGGAGCATCTGATGGCGCTCCCCCTGGACGGGCTGCTCGTCGTGTCCTGCGAGCAGGCCGTCGCCGCACCGCTGGCGACCCGGCACCTCGCCGACCTCGGCGCCCGCGTCATCAAGATCGAACGCGAGGGCTCGGGCGACTTCGCCCGCGACTACGACGAGACCGTCCACGGCATGTCCAGCCACTTCGTGTGGCTGAACCGGTCCAAGGAGTCGGTCACCCTCGACCTCAAGTCCGACGACGGCCGCGCCACGATGCTGCGGCTGCTGGACCGGGCCGACGTGTTCGTGCAGAACTTCGCCCCGGGCGCCGCCGAGCGGCTCGGGCTCGGTGCCGCGGCGCTGCGCGAGCGGTACCCGCGGCTGGTGACCTGCTCGATCTCCGGCTACGGCTCGTCCGGCCCGTACCGCGACGCCAAGGCCTACGACCTGCTCATCCAGTCCGAGGCCGGCCTGGTCTCGATCACCGGCACCGAGGACGCGCCCGCGAAGAGCGGCATCCCGGCCGCCGACATCGGCGCCGGCATGTACGCCTTCTCCGGCATCCTGTCCGCGCTCTACGAGCGGGAACGCACCGGGCAGGGCACCGACCTGGAGGTCAGCCTGTTCGACTCGCTGGTGGAGTGGATGGGCTACCCGCTCTACTACGCCGGCTACGGCGGCACCGCCCCGAAGCGGACCGGCACCAGCCACGCCGCGATCGCCCCGTACGGCACCTTCTCCGCCGGGGACGGCACCGACGTCGTCCTGTCGATCCAGAACGAACGGGAGTGGGCGACGTTCTGCGAGGTCGTGCTGGGACGCCCGGAGGTCGCGACCGACCCGCGGTTCGCGAGCGGCCGGGCCCGGGTGGAGAACCGACCCGACCTGCACGCCGAGATCGACACCGTGTTCACGGGCCTGACCGGCGACGAGCTCGTCGCGCGGCTGGTGGAGGCGCGGATCGCGCACGCCCGGCAGCGCGAGGTCGGTGAGGTGCTGGAGCACCCGCAGCTCGCCGCGCGCGACCGGTGGACCGAGGTCGGCAGCCCGGTCGGGCCGCTGCGCGCGCTGCGGCCGCCGATCACCGTCGCCGGACGGACCGCGCGGATGGACCCGGTCCCGGCCGTCGGCGAGCACACCGACGCCGTCCTCGCCTGGCTCGACGAGCGGTGAGCACGAAACGCGACCGGATCGTCGACGAGCTGCGCCGCGACATCCTCGGCGGCGGCCTCGCCCGCGGGACGCCGCTGCGCCAGGACGAGCTGGCCCGCCGGTTCGGCGCGTCCATCACCCCGGTCCGCGAGGCGCTGAGCCTGCTGTCCGCGGAGGGGCTGGTCGTCGCCGAGCACCACCGCGGGGTGCGGGTCGCCGGCGTCGATGTGGACCGGGTGACCGCGACCTACGTGGTGCGCCGGCTCACCGAGGCCCACGCGGTCCGCCGCGCGACGCCGCGGGTCTCGCGGCACGACCTCGCCCGGGCCCGCGCCGTCCTCGACCGCCCCGCCGACGACCCGGCCGCCGCCCGCGAGCGGAACCGCGAGTTCCACTTCCTGCTCTACGACCGGTGCGGCGTGCCCGCACTGCCGGAACGGATCGCCGCGCTGTGGCAGGCGTTCCCGTGGGACCTGACCCTGCACGACGACGACCGCGCCGCCGCCTCGGCCGCCGAGCACCGGGCGATCCTCGACGCGGTGACCGAAGGCGACGCCGACCGGGCCGCCGCCGCGACCGAGGAGCACGTGGCGGGCGGGTTCGCCTCGCTGCTCCGGGCGCTCGGCGGGGCGCGCGCCGGGGACCCGTTCGACGACTAGGGTCGCGCGGATGGACTGGGTACGGCACGCGATCTGGTGGCACGTGTACCCGCTGGGGTTCACCGGGGCCCACCCCGACCGCGGCGACGGCGCGGACCACTCGCTGCGACGGATCGTCGGCTGGCTCGACCACGCCGTCGCGCTGGGGGCGAACGGGCTGCTGCTCGGCCCGGTGTTCGCCTCGGCCACCCACGGCTACGACACCACCGACCACCTGCGGATCGATCCGCGCCTGGGCTCGGACGCCGACTTCGACGCGCTCGTCGCCGAGGCGAAGGGACGCGGCCTGCGGATCCTCCTCGACGGCGTGTTCAACCACGTCGGCCCCGAGCACCCGCGGCTGCTCGCCGCCCGCGCCGACCCCGGCGGGCCGGACGACGCCTGGTTCCGGCACACCGACGACGGGGAGATCGCCGTCTTCGAGGGCCACCCCGGCCTGCACACCCTCGACCACGACAACCCCGCCGTCCGCGACCACGTCGCCGACGTGCTCTGCCACTGGCTCGACCGCGGCGCCGACGGGTGGCGGCTCGACGCCGCCTACACCGTCCCCGACGACTTCTGGGCCGACGTGCTCCCCCGCGTCCGCGAGCGCCACCCGGATGCCTGGTTCCTCGGCGAGGTCATCCACGGCGAGCACGACGCGGTCACCGCCGCCACCACGATCGACGCGCTCACCCAGTACGAGCTGTGGAAGGCGATCTGGTCGAGCCTCAACGACGGCAACCCGCACGAGCTGGCGTGGGCGCTGCAGCGCCACGACCGGTTCGTCGCCGCCGCGGTGCCGAACACCTTCGTCGGCAACCACGACGTCACCCGGCTCGCGTCGCAGCTGCACGACCGCCGCCACATCGAGCTGGCCGTCGCCGTGTTGTGCACCGTCGGCGGCACCCCCTCGGTCTACGCCGGCGACGAGCTCGGCCTGACCGGGGTCAAGGAGGAGCGGGCCGGCGGCGACGACGCGGTACGCCCCGAGTTCCCCGCCGACGGGTCCCTCCCCTCCGGCGCCGACCCGCACGTCCTGGCCGTGCACCAGGAGCTGATCGGCCTGCGCAGGCGTCACCCCTGGCTGTACGACGCGCGGACCGAGGTGGCCGAGGCCACCGACGACCGGCTCGTCTACGTCAGCCACGGCGACGGTGGCGCCCTGCGGGTCACCCTCGACTACGCCGCGGGCACCTGGGACGTCCAGGACGTCTGACCCGACCTCGGCAACAGGTGGATCACGGTTGATCCTTCCGGCCGAGCGGCCCGCCACTCGCAGCACCGCGACGGCCGGTGGTCGCGGACCGGCCCCACACGGACAACCCGATCCGTACGGTCGATCACGGAACGGTCACGGTCCTGATCCCCAGCAGGACCCGCGCGCCCCGCTCCCCAGGCACCCGGGCGCAGCCGTCTCCGACGAGGAAGGACGCCCTGCGTGCCGAGGAACATCCCCGGCTCCGTGGCGGCCCGGCGCTCCCCGAGCCGGACCGACCCGAGCCGACCCCTGCCGTCGACGACCGTCGTCACCCGTGACGTCGGCCCGGAGCGGGGCGGGAGGCACCGCCGCGCGGGGCGGGCCCGCACCCTGCAGGCACTCACCTCCGCGCTCGCCGGTGGCGGCCTCGTCGCCGCGCACGCCGCGACGGGCGGTGGGCTCCCCCGGGTCGACGACCTCGCGTTGCA